>NZ_MVOJ01000005.1:0-275804 GCF_002018845.1 Pseudomonas sp. MF6394 | reverse complement strand
GTGGGGGCCTGGGGCAAAACAAAGCGGGTGCTCAGCAAGGTTTCCTGCAGCGCTTCGGCCACCGGCAAGAAGTCGTAGCGATCGGCGCCCAGGCCATGCAGCCAGATAACGCAGGCGTCTGCGGGCTTGGCAGGCTGAAGAATCAAGGGTTCGGTCATGTTTGCTCCATAGATGTGCGGGCGCTCCGATTAGGTGCGTCGGAACGGTGCGCGACAGGTTGATCTGTTAAGAGAATGTCGCAAGGCTGAATCTTTTGCCATTCAAGCGCAGTTGCAGCCACTCGGCCAAGACTCTGGTACGCGCCTTGCTATGTGTATCTCGATGTCAGAACTCTCCTAGGACGGTAACACTATCAGTGACTGCCGCTCGTGGGAAAGCAACTGGAATTACCGCAAAAACCTCATGCTGCTTGGCCCCAAAAAAAACCAACACGGGTCGATATCGCCTCATAAGGGTGCGCTGAGGTTGGAGCTCCGACACAACAAGAGCAATTGGAGGTTTGTAATGAAGGTATTGAAATCCACCCTGGCCATCGTCACTGCGGCGGCTGTACTGGGTGTCAGTGGTTTTGCCCAGGCGGGCGCCACCCTGGACGCCGTGCAGAAAAAAGGCTTCGTGCAGTGCGGTGTGAGTGACGGCCTGCCGGGTTTCTCGGTGCCGGATGCCAGCGGCAAGATCCTTGGGATCGACGCTGACTATTGCCGCGCTGTGGCGGCTGCCGTGTTTGGCGATGCCACCAAGGTCAAGTTCAGCCAGTTGAACGCCAAGGAGCGTTTCACCGCGCTTCAGTCAGGCGAAGTCGACATCTTGTCGCGCAACACCACCATGACCAGCTCCCGCGACGCGGGCATGGGCCTGAAATTCCCGGGCTTCATTACCTACTACGACGGCATCGGCTTTCTGGTGAACAACAAGCTGGGCGTCAAGAGCGCCAAGGAACTGGACGGTGCAACCATCTGCATCCAGGCCGGTACCACGACTGAGCTGAACGTTTCCGACTACTTCCGCGCCAACAACCTCAAATACACCCCGATCACCTTCGACACCTCCGATGAAAGCGCCAAGTCGCTGGAATCCGGGCGTTGCGACGTTCTGACGTCCGACAAATCCCAGCTGTTCGCCCAGCGCAGCAAGCTGGCTTCGCCGAAAGACTACGTGGTGCTGCCGGAAACCATTTCCAAGGAGCCCCTGGGCCCGGTCGTGCGTAATGGCGACGACGAGTGGCTGGCCATCGTGCGCTGGGTGGGCTACGCCATGCTCAACGCGGAAGAGGCCGGTGTGACCTCCAAAAACGTCGAAGCTGAAGCCAAGTCCACCAAGAACCCGGACGTTGCGCGTCTGCTCGGTGCCGACGGCGAATACGGCAAAGACCTGAAAGTGAAGAAGGACTGGGTAGTACAGATCGTCAAGCAAGTGGGTAACTACGGCGAGATGTTCGAGCGCAACCTGGGCAAGAGCACGCCATTGGAAATCGACCGTGGCCTGAACGCCCTGTGGAACAACGGCGGCATTCAATACGCACCCCCTGTGCGCTGATCGCTGATGGTTCTGTCACCCGGTAGGCCAACTGCCGGGTGATGTTCTGTTCCATTATTTTCGGGGCACTTCATGCAAAATCAAATCGGCGCACCCAAGCAGAAGCTCAGCTTCAGCGACCCCAAAGTGCGTGCGTGGCTGTTCCAGATCATCACGATCGTGGCGGTGGTCTCGCTGGGCTGGTACTTGTTCCATAACACCCAGACCAACCTGCAACACCGGGGCATCACCTCGGGTTTCGACTTTCTTGAGCGCAGTGCCGGCTTTGGCATCGCGCAGCATTTGATCGACTACACCGAATCGGACAGCTATGCCCGGGTGTTTGTCATCGGCCTGCTCAACACCTTGCTGGTGACCGTCATCGGTGTGGTGCTGGCAACGCTGCTCGGCTTCATCATCGGCGTGGCGCGCTTGTCGCCCAACTGGATGATCAACAAGCTGGCGACGGTGTACGTGGAGGTGTTTCGCAACATTCCGCCGCTGCTGCAAATCCTGTTCTGGTACTTCGCGGTGTTCCTGACCATGCCAGGGCCGCGCAACAGCCATAACTTCGGTGACACCTTCTTTGTCAGCAGCCGTGGCCTGAACATGCCGGCAGCGCTGGCGTCCGACGGGTTCTGGCCGTTTGTGGCCAGCCTGGCGGTCGCCATCGTTGCCATCGTGCTGATGACCCGCTGGGCCAACAAGCGCTTTGAAGCGACCGGGGTTCCTTTCCATAAATTCTGGGCGGGCCTGGCGCTGCTGGTGGTGATCCCGACGCTGTGCGTGTTGCTCTTCGGCACGCCGCTGCATTGGGAAATGCCCAGGCTTGCTGGCTTCAACTTCGTCGGCGGCTGGGTGCTGATCCCGGAACTGCTGGCGTTGACCTTGGCGCTGACGGTGTACACGGCAGCGTTCATTGCCGAGATCGTGCGCTCGGGCATCAAGTCCGTCAGCCATGGCCAGACCGAAGCGGCACGTTCACTGGGCCTGCGCCCAGGGCCGACGCTGCGTAAGGTCATCATCCCGCAAGCGTTGCGCGTGATCATTCCGCCGCTGACCAGCCAATACCTGAACCTGGCGAAAAACTCGTCGTTGGCCGCCGGTATCGGTTATCCGGAAATGGTTTCGCTGTTTGCCGGCACGGTGCTCAACCAGACCGGCCAGGCCATTGAAGTCATTGCCATCACCATGAGCGTGTACCTGGCGATCAGCATCAGCATTTCCCTGCTGATGAACTGGTACAACAAGCGCATTGCGCTGATCGAGCGGTGAGGACACACCCATGACTACGCATACGTTCAAACCTGACATGCCACCGCCGAGCAAAGTCTTCGGGCCGGTGGCCTGGATGCGCGCCAACTTGTTCTCGAGTTGGCTCAATACACTGCTGACCTTGCTGGCGATCTACCTGGTGTACCTGGTGGTGCCGCCGATCCTGCACTGGGCCATCCTCGATGCCAACTGGGTGGGCACCACCCGCGCCGACTGCACCAAGGAGGGCGCCTGCTGGGTGTTTATCCAACAGCGCTTCGGGCAGTTCATGTATGGCTACTACCCCGTCGACCTGCGCTGGCGCGTGGACATGACGGTATGGCTGGCCATCGTCGGCGTGGCGCCGTTGTTCATCGCGCGTTTCCCGCGCAAGGCGATTTACGGCCTGGGCTTTCTGGTGCTGTACCCGATCATCGCCTACTGCTTGCTGCACGGCGGCGTGTTCGGCCTGAGTAATGTGGCGACCAGCCAATGGGGCGGCCTGATGCTGACCCTGGTGATCGCCACCGTGGGCATCGCCGGTGCCTTGCCGCTGGGCATTGTGCTGGCGCTGGGACGGCGTTCGAACATGCCGGCCATTCGGGTGGTCTGCGTGACCTTCATCGAGTTCTGGCGCGGCGTGCCGTTGATCACTGTGCTGTTCATGTCGTCGGTGATGCTGCCGCTGTTCCTGCCCGAGGGCATGAACTTCGACAAGCTGCTGCGGGCGCTGATCGGGGTGATCCTGTTCCAATCAGCCTATGTGGCCGAAGTGGTGCGCGGTGGTCTGCAGGCGATTCCCAAGGGGCAATACGAAGCCGCTGCGGCGATGGGCCTGGGCTACTGGCGCAGCATGGGCCTGGTGATTTTGCCGCAGGCCTTGAAGTTGGTGATCCCTGGGATCGTCAACACCTTTATCGCCCTGTTCAAGGACACCAGCCTTGTGATCATTATCGGCCTGTTCGACCTGCTCAACAGCGTCAAGCAAGCCGCCGCCGACCCCAAATGGTTGGGCATGGCCACTGAAGGCTACGTGTTCGCCGCTTTGGTGTTCTGGATTTTCTGTTTTGGTATGTCGCGCTATTCCATGCATCTGGAACGCAAGCTCGACACTGGCCACAAGCGTTAGGAGTTTTTTGATGAGCGAAGCAATCAAACAGCCTGTGAGCCCTGAAGGCATTATCCAGATGCAGGGCGTCAACAAGTGGTACGGCCAGTTCCACGTGTTGAAAGACATCAACCTCAACGTCAAGCAGGGCGAGCGTATCGTGCTGTGCGGCCCGTCGGGTTCGGGCAAGTCCACCACCATCCGCTGCCTCAACCGCCTGGAAGAGCACCAGCAAGGCCGCATCGTGGTCGATGGCGTGGAGCTGACCAACGACCTCAAGCAGATCGAAGCGATCCGCCGTGAAGTCGGCATGGTGTTCCAGCACTTCAACCTGTTCCCGCATTTGACCATCCTGCAAAACTGCACGCTGGCGCCGATGTGGGTGCGCAAGATGCCCAAGCGCAAGGCCGAGGAAATCGCCATGCATTACCTGGAGCGCGTGCGCATTCCGGAGCAGGCGCACAAGTTTCCGGGGCAGCTTTCAGGTGGTCAGCAACAGCGCGTGGCGATCGCCCGCGCGCTGTGCATGAAGCCCAAAATCATGTTGTTCGATGAGCCGACATCGGCGCTGGACCCGGAAATGGTGAAAGAGGTACTGGACACCATGATCGGCCTGGCCGAAGACGGCATGACCATGTTGTGCGTGACCCACGAAATGGGCTTTGCCCGCACCGTGGCCAACCGCGTGATCTTCATGGACAAGGGCGAAATCGTGGAACAGGCGGCGCCGAATGACTTTTTTGATAATCCGCAGAATGAGCGGACTCGGTTGTTCTTGAGCCAGATACTGCATTGATGGAGCGTTAAAAAATAAACCCGGCCTGGTAGCCTAATGCCGTTCAGTCAAGGATTTTTGTAGGAGCGAGCTTGCTCGCGAGAAACTCACAGGCGCCGCGTTCAATCAGGAAACACGCGTTCTCGTTGACGTTTTTCGCGAGCAAGCTCGCTCCTACACGGCATGGTTCAGGAGGCTTGGGCCGCCATAAGGTTTTCTACTTTTCCATAAGACACCTGCGTCCAATAATTACCCTCTGAGGGTAATTTTCAATCGAAAATACTGCTCCTTTTCCTGCCTAAGAACCCTAGTGCGTTGCCTTTGTAGGCAACTCCGAATAGCCTGTAGGAAAATTCATCCTATGATTGGACGAAAGCGCAAATCCCATGACAGACATCGCCCCGCTGATCAAACGCTCGCTGGTTGACCAGGCCCTGGAGCAACTGCGCCTGCGCATCTCCCAGGGCGTATGGGCGATCGGCGAGCGCCTGCCCACCGAGCCCGAGTTGTCCGCCGAGCTGGGGATCAGCCGGAACACCGTGCGTGAAGCCATGCGGGTATTGGCCTTCTCGGGCTTGATCGACATTCGCCAGGGCGATGGCAGTTACCTGCGCTCGATGACCGACCCGCTGGGCACGATGCGGGCGCTGTCTCATTGCACGTTGGAGCAGGCGCAGGAGACGCGCCAGATTCTGGAAGTGGAGGCCATCGGCCTGGCGGCATTGCGTCGTACCGAAGCGGACCTTGAGGCATTGCGCAAGGCGCTCGCTCTCAGCGCCGAGCGGTATCACGGTGATCTGGAGGCCTATATCTGCGCCGATCTTGTATTCCACCAGCACTTGGTAGACGCGGCGCACAACCCGGCCTTGAGCGAGCTGTACCACTACTTCTCGGCCATTGTCGGCGCGCAGCTGCGCCAGACCCTGAACCGCTCACCGCGACGCCAGGCGGTGTTCGACCTGCATGGAGCGCTGCTCGATGCGGTGGAACAACAAGACCCGGACCGCGCCAAATCCCTCTGCCGGCAGTTGATCAATGAACCCTGAAGCCCCACGCAAGACCGAACTCGAAGAACTGTTGATCGATGCCGAAGCCGACGACGACAGCGTGCAGCAGGCGCCGCCGAGCGTGGTTCGGCCATGGCTGCTGTTGCTGGGCCTGGTGTTGGTGGCCTTGAACCTTCGCCCGGCCTTGTCGAGCCTGTCGCCGTTGCTGGCAGAGGTTTCGAACAGCTTGGGACTGTCCGCCGCCAAGGCCGGTTTGCTGACCACCTTGCCGGTGCTGTGCCTGGGCCTGTTCGCGCCCACTGCGCCGATACTGGCACGGCGTTTCGGCGCCGAGCGCGTGGTGCTCGGTATCCTGCTGACCCTGGCCGCCGGGATCATCCTGCGCAGCTCATTCGGTGAGGTGGGGCTGTTCCTCGGTAGCCTGGTTGCCGGGGCGAGCATTGGCATCATCGGCGTGTTGCTGCCGGGTATCGTCAAGCGTGATTTCGCCAGGCAGGCCGGGGCCATGACCGGTGTCTACACCATGGCGTTGTGCTTGGGCGCCGCCATGGCGGCCGGTGCCTCGGTGCCGCTGAGCCAAGCCTTTGGCGACAGTTGGAAGATCGGCCTGGGCTTCTGGATCCTGCCGGCTCTGGTGGCGGCCCTGGTATGGTTACCCCAGATTGGGCAGAAGCACGGCGCCCATCGTGTGGCCTATCGTGTGAAGGGTTTGCTGCGCGATCCCCTGGCCTGGCAGGTCACCCTGTACATGGGCCTGCAATCGTCCCTGGCCTACATCGTGTTCGGCTGGTTGCCGTCGATCCTGATCGGCCGTGGCCTGAGCGCGACCGAAGCCGGGTTGGCGCTGTCGGGCTCGATCATCGTGCAACTGCTCAGCTCCCTGGCCGCACCGTGGCTGGCGACGCGCGGCAAGGACCAGCGCCTGGCGATTGTGGTGGTGATGCTGCTGACCCTCGGCGGGCTGTTCGGTTGCCTGTATGCACCGCTGGAGGGCCTGTGGGGTTGGGCGATTTTGCTCGGCCTGGGACAGGGCGGTACCTTCAGCCTGGCACTGACCTTGATCGTGTTGCGCTCGCGCGATTCCCATGTGGCGGCCAACCTGTCGAGCATGGCCCAGGGCATCGGTTACACCCTGGCGTCGATGGGCCCGTTCGCGGTCGGCCTGGTGCATGACTGGACCGGCGGCTGGACCGCCATTGGCTGGATCTTTGCCGTGATCGGCCTGGGTGCCATCGTGGCCGGCCTGGGCGCCGGGCGTGCGCGCTATGTGCAGGTCACCAGCGAGAAGGTCTAGAGATACACCACTTCCAGCGTGGCTGAGCCATCGAGCGCAGTTTCCACGCTCAGGTCCAGGTTCTGGCGGGCATTGATCACGGTCTGCACCGTGACATTGCCCCCCAGGGTACCGATGGCCGTGGGCCCGCTGACGCTGCCTTCCACGTCGGTAAAGCCCAGGTAGCTTCGCGAGCCAATATCGATGGGGTTGAGATTGGAGGTGCGCCACGCCAGGCCACCGGTGGTGGACTCGGTGCCATAGACCTGCGCGGTGTTGCTGGCCTGGGTTTGCCGCGGGTCGAAGGTCATGGAGTAAACCCCCAGGCGGTTGCCGCTGCTATCAAACCCCAGCCCGTAGTAAATCTCGCTGTTGACCATGGCCGAGCCGTCGCGGTTGTCGCGCATGCGAAGGGCGTAGCGGACGGGGCCATTGCAGGCGATGCCGACATGCAGCGTCTTCAAGGGCAGGCGCGTGGCGGTCTCCAGGTTCAGGTCTTGCTGGGCAACCTTGCCGTAGTCGATCAGGCCGCCGCTGGAAAGCTGCGGCATGCAGGCGGCGGGGACGATCAGGCCGTGGACGCTCAGGTCTACCGCCGAGGCGGCCAGCACCGAGGGCGCGCAGGCCAGTGACAACAGGCTGGAAAGGATGCGGGTTTTCATGGGAGGGACTCCTTACAGGGGGCTCAGGGGTAGACGATCTCGAGCGTGCCGGAACCGTTGATGTGCACCACGTCACGCAAGTCCAGGGTTTGCATCGGCGCCAGGTAAGTCTTGATACGCATCGTGCCGGTCAGGGTATGCAGGGCGACTGGCCCTGTGGTAACGCCGGTTTTGTCGGTAAAGCCCATGATGCTGTTGGCCGCCATGGGGATTTGCCTCGCGGTGGAACTGCTCCATGCCACGCCATTGCTGGTGGAGTCGGTGCGGTACAAGGTGGGGAAGGCATCGGCGCTGAATTCGGCCGGGTCGATGGTCAGATAAAAGCGCCCGATCTTGTTGCGGCTGGCATCCAGGTCCAGCCCGTAGGCCGTTTCATCGGTGCCGCCCGTGGCCGAACCGTCGCGGTTGTCCTTCATGCGCAGGGCGAAGCGGATGGGCGCGTCGCAGGTCACGTTCAGGCGCAAGGTGCGGGTGGGCAGCGGTGTTTCAGTGCTGGCGTTGAGGTCTTTGGCGTACAGGGTGCCGTAGTCCACCACGCCTTGGTCGGACAAGCTCGGCAGGCAGGCGATAGGCGCGAAGTGCGCGCGCAGTGTCAGTTCCCGGTAGCGCCCGTGGCGCGGGCCATACAGCATGCCGGCGACTTCCCAGGTGGTCGCATCGCGTACTTGGGTGGCGGCAGGGTCGGCCCAGGCGCGCAGGGTCAATTGCAGCGCCAGGGTTTTTCCGCTGAGCACCACGCCCCTTTCCACCGGTGCGATGCCGTGGTCGGGTCGCCATTGCATGACGCTGCCGGTGGCTACGGGCGCCTGCCCCACGGCGGGCAGCACACCCAGCTCCACCGCGCGGCCGTCGAGCAGCCCATTCCCGACTTCAATGGCGTAGCTACCGTGCTCGGTAAACTGCCAGCGCTGTGGGTTGGCAGCTTGCGCTCGGTAGAACAGGCTGAGGTCTTCGGCCTGGGGGCAACTGACGGTCACACTCAGTCGACGCTCGCCGAGCAGGCGTTGTGGTGCGCTGTCGTTCTGGGCCAGGCGGCTCATCAGGCCCAAATCGAGCAAGGGTTCACTGACGTTCAGTTGGCATTCTTCAAAAGCCTGGGCTGTGCCGGCGACGCCGACCAACAGCCCCAGGCACAGTTGACGCAAACAGCTTGCAAGGGGCATGGCGGGAATCCTCAAGGTGCGTGACAGCGTGCGGGGGCCGTTTCGAAGTACACCGAGGGGTCGGCTTTTTCCGGCAGCGAATAACGCAATTGGCAACGACTGCCCTGGGGCGTGGTTATCCACAGCGTCGATTGGCCCAGCACATTGGGTAGAAATACTTGGCTGCCGTCCTGCACCAGGGTGATGAACTCACCCTCGGCACTGCTGACCGAGGCACCCGCCGGCAGCGGTGCGCCCTGGTCGTTGCTGACGGTGAGCAGCAGGCGGCGGGTCAGGCCGACGCCGAACTCGACGCGGTCCACGGCGCCGCGGCCGGACGAAATCATGGCCAGGCCGTTGTTGATATCGGCGTTGCGCGGCAATGAACGCGTTTGCACTTCCACCGGGCTGCGCCCGTAGGCGGCGACCTGCGGCACCACAGCCTGGCCTTGCCAGTCGGTCCACACCGGGCCGCTGGGGGTGCTGAGCTTGATGCCGCTCATGTCGCCGACCGACACCAGCGCGAAGGTGTCGCGCACCGGGTAGGGGGAAAAGGTCATACCGTCGCCATGCAGCACCACACCGCCGCGCGCACCGCCTTGATAGCTGGAACGCTCGGCGTCGGAGCGGCTGTAGCTGAGGTCTAGCTGGCTGTAGCGTGGCAGCGCGGAGATGCCCAGGGTGGTTTCCACTTGATGGTCGCTGCTGTCGTGTTCGGCGCTGACGCGGTAGCTGAGTTGGTCGTCGATCTGTTCAGTGATGCCCAGGCCGGTGCGGTTTTCGCCGCCGGAATTGCGCACCCAGCTGCGCAGCCGACGGCTCTCGCCCAGCGGTACGCTGATATTCAGGTACACCGCGTTGTCCTGCTGCTGGTCGCCGCCCATTTGCCACTCGGCGCTGGCCGACAACGACACCGCACCGATGCTCGTGCCCCAGGAGGCCAGCGCCCGGCTGCTGCTGTCGCCGGCAAAATTGGCCGAGCGCGAAACCCCGGCGCTGAACGCACCCAGACGTGGATGGGACCAGCCCAGGTTGAGGCTTTGCTGGTCGCGGTAGCGCGAATCCCGGTTGTTGTCGTCGCGCGCGTAAGTGCTTTCTTCAAGCTCGCGATAGCCGATGCTGCGCCAGGAATTGGCGGCGCTGATCGACCACTGCTCACCCAGGCGCTGGGACCACGACAGATCGGTCTGTACCCCGGAGACTTTGTCTTGCGCCTGGCTGTTGGACACTTGCGTGGACAGCTGGATCTGACTGTCCAGCCACGGCAGCCAGCCCAGGCTGGCGCCCACCGAGCGGTATTCACTGGCCGCCAGCACGCCCGTGCCGAGGGTCAATTGCGGGTGCAGGGCGCCGGTCCAGCCGCCACTGACTACCCACGGATCCTCGCCTTTGGCATCGCCCACATTACGCACTCGGCCCGCTGCCACGGAGTAACCCGGGGCTGGCAACCCAAGCCCGAGCATGGCCGCTGGCACGGTGAAGCGTCGTTCACCGCCGACGCTCTCCTTGACCGTGACTTCAACGTCCGAGCGCGTGTTCAAGCGACGCACATCGGTGAGGGTAAAGGGCCCGGCGGGCACCACGGTGGAATGAATCAACGCGCCGTTCTGGCGAACCTCGACCTGGGCCGGGCTGTTGGCGATGCCCTGGATCAGCGCGCCCTGGCCCTGTTCTTGAAGGGCGTGCTCGGTGAGCACCTGCACGCCGGTAATCTGCGCGCCGGACAGCACCGGGTTGTACAGGTTGATTTGCCCGGCTTGCAGCACCGCCTGGTGGCTGGCGAAGGTGCGTTGGGCATAGGCTTGCAAATGGGTGCTGCGTGACAGGCCATCCTGCCAGGTCTGCACCTGGCGGCTGCGCACGATCCAGTCGCCGGCATTGAATCCCACCTCGGTATTGGCCGAGCCAAACCGGCTGGCGTCATCGCCGAAGCGGTTGTAGAAGCCGCTGAGGTCGTAGTTGAGCAGGCCGGCAAACCCGCCGGTTTCGTAGCCGGAGATATCCTGCTGCACGGGGCGCAGGGCGTCGGTGGGCACCACCAGCGACACCGTCAGTGTCGCCGGGTCTGGTTCCACCAGGGTTTGCGGGTAGCGCGCAAGAAAATCATAGCAGCCCTCGATTTCACCGGGCGGCATCAGATTGGCGGCGTCCAGCAAGGCGCGGTCAAAGCACAGATTGCCTTGCTGATCGAAGTTCACCGCCAGCCGGCCACGGCGCTGGCCGTTGACGCGCAGGTTGACGGTGTGTTGCCCGGCCGCGTAACGCGGTGCGGAGAGCAACAGGCTGGCCAGCTGTGGGTCGATACCACGTTGTTGCAAGGTCTGGGCATCGAAGCCGGACGGGCTGGAATCTTCGGCGCACACCTTGGCCGGTATGAGCGCACACAGCAGCAACGCCAGCACCAGGGCAGGGCTGGCAGAGGGAGCGGGCACGGCTTCGCCGTCACGGTAACTCAATACTGTTTTCACGCAAGGTACTCGAATAGTGAACGCGCAGCCCTTGTGGGCCGGGCGTTCTGGTGACGATCAACAAGCCGTCACTTCGTTACTCAGGCGGCGCAGGGGGGTACGCCGCCTGGGGTGTTCCGTCAAAAGCTGATTGGTGCGTCGTAAGCCTTGACCGCGAACCCGTACACCGTGGCCGGCTGCAGCCTGACTGTCTTGGCCTGGCTGCTGCTGGCCGGCACGCTCAAGGCTTCGCCGGGCAGCACATACGTACGCGGCAGCAGGGCCTTGCCGTCGCCTGGCAGCAGTAACAACTCCTGCGCGAGACGCACCACATAGGGCGTGTCGTTGCGCACCTGCAACTGGCCGTCGCGCAGTGTCCAGGTCAGGTCGGTCCAGGGCGTACGGTTGGGCGCCAGGCCCTTGGGGTGCACGATCACCGGCAGGTTCTGGCGCACGGTCACGCCCACGCGGGCATGCCCGGCGGCTGTGGCGGCGCGGCCTTGGGGCATGCCTTCGAACACCGCGCGTTTAAGCCGCTGGGTCAGTAACGGTTGCTGGTTTTGCAGAATAAAACGCACCAGCTGGGATTTGGACGCTTCGACGCGTGACAGCGGCGGTGTCACCACCAGCAGCGGTTCGGTGTCTTCCGGAATGTCCTGCAAGGTCACATGCAATAGGGCGAGTTGGCTGTCGGTGTTGGTCACCGACACGGCCGCTTCGCCTTCGGCCTCGTGCACGATCACCACGGAGGTGTCCGGGACCATGCCGTCGGCTTTAACCTGGTCGCCGAGCATCAAGAGCAAGGCAATCAGGCCGACAGCGGTGTTTGAGAATGTCGTCGTCATGACGGGTTTCCATTAGCCAATAAAGAGGGGCGGTCAGAGGTAGCGCAGGTCCAGGACGATGGCACCGTCGAGCGGGACTTCCTGGTCCAGGGTCAGGTACTGGGAAAAGTTGATGGCGGTGCTCACCTGAACCTGGACGGTCAGTTGGCCGATGAAGTCCGGTTGACGGTCGCCGACTGGCGCAAAGGCCATGTAGGTGCGGGGGTAGGCATTGGGCTCCTGGGACCAGGTTTCACCGTTGTCGCTGGACGCCATTACCTGCATGGCCTGCGCATCGCCCACCGCGTTGCGATAGGCCAACGCCACAGAACCCAGGCGCTCTTCGGGGACGTGGATATTCCTGCCCAGCCCGTAGAAATAATCAGGGGCCGACGAGGAGTCGGCGCGCTCGTCAATGCCCACCAACGCAAACAGCATGGGCCTGGCGCACTGCACACGCAGGTCGAGCGTCTGGATGGGCAGCACGGTGAACTCGTCGGCGTTGAGGCTGTGGGCAGGAATCTTGCCGTGATCGACGGTGCCGTCATTGGTCAGCTCGATATGGCAGGCGTCCGGGGTGACCCGGCCGGTAACCGTAAGGTCGACAGCCGACGCTGCGTGGGCATCGGTCATCGCGGCCAGGCCAAGCACCATGACCACATTTCGCCCCCATGCCATCAGCATGGGCAACGCCAGACGCCGCCCATGCCTGCCACTATTCAAGGACGGGGCGGCCATGGGTCAGAGGTACTTCACTTCAAGGGTGGCGGAGCCGTCGATGGTGACTTCGTTGCTGAGGTCCATCCCGGCAGTGCCCATGATGAAGGTGTGTACTTGCAGATCGACCAGCAGGTCTTTGACAGGTAACGGCTGGCTGTCGTCATCCATTGCGGCGACCGACATGTATAGGCCCGAATCCCAGAACTTTTCTTTAAACCAGGTATTACCTTGGTCGTACGATGCAATGGGTTGCACCACTACACCATCCTCTGCCAGTGGATTGGCCAGCGTGAGGTTGTATCCCCCGAGCTTCTGGGTGTCATTGATAAAGCCCAGGCCGTAATTCGAACCGATACTTGAGGAGGCACGGTTATCGATCGAGTGCAGGGCGAACTTGATTGGCGCGTCGCAATTGACGGCTAGGATCAGGGTATGGTTGCCAATGACTGTCGGGTTGTCCGGTTTCAGATCCTTGGCGGAGATCTTGCCATGGTCGATCACTCCCCCACCGGACAGGCTCGGTGTGCAGGCGCTGGGCACGATCAGGCCTTTGACAGTCAGGTCCACGCTGGAGGCGGCGAAGGTGTTGGCCGAGTGAAGCAGCAGCACGCTGGCGGCCAGGGTGGTCAATCGGGTTTTCATCGGGAGGCTCCTTAGAGGTAATTGACTTGCACAGTGGCGTGGCCGTCGATGGGCACTTCGTCGGTCAGCGTCAGGTTGCTGGCGGGGGCGATGTGGGTAATCAGGCGTATTTCGGCGTCCAACGCCTGGATCGCAATCGGCGCCAGGCCGTCGCTGTCGGCGACGGCCGTCAACAAGGTGTGGCTGAGCATCACCGAGGGGATCCAGGTCACGCCGCCATCCCGGGAGGTGATGGTGCGTACCGGGATGCCATCGGCCACCGGGCTATACAGGCCAAGCCCGGCATCGCCGACTTTTTCATCACTGGGCGTCATCCCCAGGCCGTGCCAGCTGAAGTGGCTGGCGGCAGTGCCCGCACGGTTGTCGATGGTGTTCAGGGTGAAAATGGTCGGCCCTTCGCAACGCACACTCAGCAGCAGGGTTTCCCTGGGCAGGTCGGTGTAGGTGTCGGCATTGAGGTCTTTGACCGACACCTTGCCGAAGTCGACGGTGCCGCCGCCGGAGACCACGGGCGCGCAGGCGCTGGGGGTGATGACCCCTTTGACCGTCAAGTCCTGGCTACTGGCGGCCCATACCGGGCCGGCGCCGATCAGCAACAATGTCGCGGTGAGGGTAGTGAGGGGGCTAACCATGGGTCACGTCCTGTGGGTGGGTTGGCGATTACAGGTATTTCACTTCAAGGGTGGCGGAGCCGTTGATCGGCACTTCTGTGCTCAGGTCCATGCCGGCAGTGGGAGCGATCACGGTTTGCACCATCAGGTCTGCCGTGACCTGCTGGACCGGGGAGGGTGCCCAACTGCCGGAGGAGCGATCGCCAAACGAAGCGTGGGAGGTAATCGGCCAGGCGTCACCTGGGTAACTTTCATGCCAGGTGAGACCGTTATCCACAGATTCAATTGTGGAGATCACCGCGCCGTCAGCCATAGCATTACTTAGCGCCAGTAGGTATTCGCCCAATTTCTTGTCGCCAACCAAACCCAAGCCATAGCTGTTTCGTGAGTCAAACGCGTTACCGATATTATCGATGCCCTTTAGAGCCAACAGGGTTGGCGCATCACAGGTAATCGCCAGTTGCAGGGTGTGGTTGTCCAGCATTGTCCAGTGGTCGGGCTTCAAATCCTTGGCTGCGACTTTGCCGTGGTCGACGAGGCCGCCGCTGGAAAGGCTGGGCGCACAGGCGCTGGGCGTGATCAGGCCCTTGACGGTCAGGTCGACGCTGCTGGCGGCGCACACGGCGTTGGACAGGGCGAGCAGCAGGGCGAGCAGCAGGGCACCGCCCAGCAGGGGCATGCAGGTTTTCATGTGGGAGGCGTCCATTTACAGGTACTTGACTTCAAAGGTCGCGGAACCGTCGATCGCGACTTCGTCGGTCAATGTCAGGTCTTTTGCGGGATTAATCGTCGCTTCGAGCGTGACATCCATGACCGCGTCCTTGATAGGGTGAGGCGCCCAACCGCTGTCGCCCCGACTACCCAGCGCCACCAGTACGTGGGGGCCAATGACTTCGTCAGACAGCAGCGTCACCCAGAACCCGTCAGCGTTGTACATGGCCAACAGGGTGGAGGGGGTTTCGGCCACCGGGTTGGTGAACGCCAGCAGATACCGCCCCAGCTTCTGGTTTTCGTTGGTCATGCCCAGGCCAAAGTAAAACCTGTTAACCGCAGAGCCGGCTCGATTGTCGATGGGCTGGATGGCGAACAGCGTTGCTGCATCGCAGTTCACGCTCAGTGGCACGGTCTTGCGTTCAAGCAAGGTACCGGTGTCGATATTCAGGTCTTTTGCCGCGATTTTTCCGAAGTCGATATCACCTGGCAGGCTCGGTGTACAAGCGCTGGGCGTGATCAACCCTTTGACACTCAGGTCGACGCTGCTGGCGGCAAACACCGAGGATGTCATGGTGAGCAGCAGGGCACTGCTCAACAGGGATACAGGGGTTTTCATTTCCAATTGTTCCATTGCAGTCTGGCAGATAGAGACGCGTACAGGTCAGCGCTCGGCCCTGTGTGGGCGAGTGGTTGGCGTGGTGGCGTTCTCACTGTTTTTTTGCGTTGCCGGGAAGTGGCAAACCGTCCCTCTTTTGGGGTGGGCACAATTTAGCGAGGGGGCTTTGAGGGGGAAATACAACTAATACGACATTGGCGGGTTGGGCTGTAAACGCGGTGCGGGACGGTAGATTTTCGCGGCGTTTTTCGTAGTTGTTGTATCGGCGTAAGGCCATTCAAAAGGTTATAGGTTGAAAGCCGATAACAATCAAAAGGGTGCGCCTGGCATTGCTGTATCAGTGCCCTGGATGGCTGCCGAATTAATCACCACGAAGAGGTACTGATGGGTTCGCCAGGAGGTTCAACCGCAGGAGCGAGCCGGACAGTCAAACCGCCTTTTTCTCCCCCGCCTCATTGGCAGGACTTGAATGTTCTGGTCGTGGAGGATCATTCAGCCTATCGCCTGTTGCTGGGTTGGTTGTTGCAAAAACTGGGGCTCGGACACGCGTTGGCCACCGATGGCTTTATGGGATTGGACGCCTTTACCAACCGGCCCTTCGACCTGGTGATCAGTGATTGCCGGATGCCCTTCATGGACGGTTACAGCATGGCCCGTGCGATTCGCCAGCATGAGCGCGAGCACGGGTTGAAGCGGGTGCCCATCATTGCCTTGACCGCCAACCTGCAAAACGACAGCCCCCAACGTTGCTGCAAGGCCGGCATGGATGCCTGGCTGCTCAAACCCCTGACCCTTGAACAACTGCACGCCGTGCTGGTGCGCTGGTTACCGGGCGGGGAAGGCCGTTCTGTCGAGCCATACGCTGCTGCTGCGGTGGCGAACTGGCCCACCCGAGCCACGCTTGTGACCACGTTTGGCAGCGACCTGGTCGTCGACCAAATGCTGGAAACCCTGTTGATGGAGGCCTGGGAAGACCAGCGGGTGTTACGTCATGCCCGTGTGACGTTGAACGCGTCATTGACCGCCGAGCGTCTGCATCGGCTGGTGGGCAGCCTGGTATTTCTGGGCGGCACGGGGTTGGAATCCAGTGCCGTGAGCTTGATCGAGCAGGTCCAGGCCGAGGGTGTCGCTACGCATAAGGCGCAACTGGAAGTGTTTGAAGCACGGCTGTGCGCTTATCTGGAGTATCTGTCTGAGTTGTGAAGAATGCTGTTGCAGAGCGTTATACCTGGTCGTTGGTCTAAGTTTGGCTGTAGGTATTTTCCTATTGTGTTGTAGTCCAAAAAACAGCCACTACTGAACATTGGGTTCGGCCGCAAGCGCCTCTTTGTTAGCAGTTGTTGATGATCGCAGGCAGAGGTATTTTGCGCGGATTCAAGTTGCCATCATTCGTGGGTGCCTATGCTTCGAGTAATTATTGCTGACGATCACCCTATTGTCCGGGTCGGACAGAAAGTTGTGATCGAGGCGAATGGCAAGTGCAAAGTGGTCGGTGAGGCCGACGGTCCCGATCAGTTACTCGACGTGCTCAGTCGCACGCCGTGCGACGTACTGGTCACGGACTTCGCCATGCCAGGCGGCCAGCAGGCCGATGGCTACTGCTTGTTGGGCCTGTTGCAGCGCCAGTATCCGCAGTTGCCGGTGGTACTGGTCACCATGTTCGCCAACGTCGCCACGTTACGCGCAGCCTTTGCCCACGGCGCCAGGGCAGTGGTCGCCAAAAGTGCTTCGGCCAAGGAGTTGCCCTTGGCGATCAAGGCGGTGTGTGCTGGCCAGACCTTCGCCAGTGAATGCCTGCGGGTGCAACTGGTGGAAGCCGGCACTGGCGATCAATCCCAGGAGCCGCAGTTGTCCGGCAAGGAACGCGAAGTGGTGCGCATGCTGGCCAGCGGCATGACCGTCAGCCAGATTGCAGCCCAGGTCAACCGCAGCATCTCCACCATCAGCAAGCAAAAAAGCACGGCGATGCAGCGCCTGAGTATTTCCACCGACGTTGACTTGTTCGCTTATGCCCGCAGTACCGGGATAGCGCCGTAGCGCGCTTATTTGCGTGGCGAATGACAGTAGCCATGACGGCCTGGGCGGCTTATCGTGCGCCTACTCTTTTGACGCCTGCGGAGCCTGCCCATGAGTGATGCCCATAATGCCCTGATCAGCCAGTTCTACAGCGCCTTCCAGCGTCTGGATGCCGAGGCCATGGTCGCCTGCTACAGCGATGACGTGGTGTTCAGCGACCCGGCCTTTGGTGAACTGCGAGGCCGTGACGCAGGGGACATGTGGCGCATGCTCACCACCCGTGCCAAGGACTTTTCGTTGACCTTCGACCAGGTGCGCAGCG
Organism: Pseudomonas sp. MF6394; assembly: GCF_002018845.1. Lineage (NCBI taxonomy): Bacteria > Pseudomonadati > Pseudomonadota > Gammaproteobacteria > Pseudomonadales > Pseudomonadaceae > Pseudomonas > Pseudomonas sp. MF6394. Next base: position 258,156 of record NZ_MVOJ01000005.1, on the reverse strand, counting down.
ACGAGCGCACCGGCAGTGCGCATTGGGTGGCCACCTACCTGTTCAGCACAACCGGCAATACGGTGGTCAACGATATCCAGGCGCGTTTTGTGCTGCGCGACGGCAAGATCTGCGAGCACCACGACCACTTCGACCTGTGGCGCTGGTCGCGCCAGGCGTTGGGCACCAAGGGCCTGCTGTTGGGCTGGACGCCGCTGGTACGCAATGCCGTACGCGCCCAGGCGAACAAAGGCCTGAAGGCATTCCAGGCCAGTCGTTGATAAACTGCGCGCCCCTTTTGCCTTGCCGAACCTGTCCGTGAGTACGCCTGAACCCAAGCCTTGGTATGTCTACCTGGTGCGCGCCGCCAATGGCGCGCTGTATTGCGGCATCAGCAACGACCCGGTGCGCCGGTTCGCTTCGCACCAAAGCGGCAAGGGCGCGCGGTTTTTTCTGTCCAGCCCCGCAGTGGCGCTGGTGTACACCGAGCAATGCGCGAGCAAGGGTGAGGCGCTGCGCCAGGAGCGCCTGATCAAAAAGTTGAAGAAGAGCGCCAAGGAATGCCTGGCCGCAAATGGCTCATCACTCTGACTGATAGGTTCCCATCACGCAGTCAGGACCGTTTGCGCGGTAATCTGCGTGCTCATTCGCCAAGCGGAAATCCGTATGTCTGAGCTCATCCTGCACCATTACCCGACCTCACCCTTTGCGGAAAAAGCGCGGCTGTTGCTGGGCTTTAAAGGCCTGTCCTGGCATTCCGTACACATCTCGCCGGTGATGCCCAAGCCCGACTTGACGGCCTTGACCGGCGGCTACCGCAAAACTCCGGTGCTGCAGGTGGGAGCGGATATCTATTGCGACACCGCCCTGATCGCTCGCCGCCTGGAGCAGGAAAAGTCCTCGCCGGCCCTGTTTCCGCTGGGCCAGGAAATGATCACCCAGACCTTCGCCACCTGGGCCGACAGCGTGGTGTTCGCCCATGCCGTCAGCCTGGTGTTCCAGCCCGAATCGGTGGCGGTGCGCTTTGGCAAGTTACCGCCCGAGGCCATCAAGGCCTTTATCGCTGACCGCGCCGCGCTGTTCAGTGGCGGCACGACGAGCAAGCTCCCGGCTGAACTGGCCAAGCACCAATGGCCGGCGATCATGGCGCGGTTGGAGCAACAGTTGCAGCGCGAGTCCGGCGACTTTCTGTTCGGCGCGCCGTCGATTGCCGACTTTGCCTTGGCCCACTCGCTTTGGTTCCTCAAGGCCACGCCGGTCACCGCGCCGCTGGTGGATGCTTACCCGGCCGTGCTGGCCTGGCTGGGGCGCGTGCTGGGTTTTGGTCATGGAACTGCCAGTCAGATGACCGCGGAGCAGGCTTTGGATATCGCCCGCAATGCTACACCGGCACCTCTGCCGGATGAGGTGTTCGAGGATTTGAACGGCTTTAAGGTGGGTCAGGAGGTGACCATTGCGGCTATCGACTATGGCGTTGATCCGGTGGCTGGCGAGTTGCTGTTCGCTGGGCGTGAAGAGCTGATCCTGCGTCGCACGGATGAGCGTGGTGGTACGGTGCATGTGCATTTCCCGCGCTGGGGGTTTCGTATCCAGGGCATAGGTGCCTGAAGGGTGAACTAATCACTCCTGTAGGCACTACGTGGCCAGTGGGGGAGCTGGCTTGCCTGCGATGGCGGCCTGACAGCCGACACCTATCTACCTGATACCCCACGATCCAACTGTGGGAGCGGGCTTGCTCGCGAAGGCTGCCTGACAGTCAACACGGTTGGATTGTGTACATATCCATTGCTGCGGTAACGGCTACTTAGGGTTCCGCCCTGACGGCGGCTCACTTTTGAAAAGCGCAAAAGTAAGCAAAACGCTCTTGCCCCACCACTCGGCACCTCGCTTAGGCTCGGTGTGCCCGTAATCCGCCAGTGATTTGGGGGGCCGCCGCCACGCGCCATCCATGGCGCGGGGCGGCTAAACCGGCATCCCTGCCGGTTTACCCCCCAAATCCCTGTCGAATTCCGGCCAGCGTGGTTTGACGGGGCGCTTAAGATCAAGATCACAAGCAGATCAAGAGCAAGAGCAGCTCGCTTCGCATCGTGGTTAGCGTTGAGCGAAATGGGCCAACTGGCCCCATCGCAGGCAAGCCAGCTCCCACAGGGTTTTGTGGTGTGGTGCTGAGGGGGTTATTCGGCAGGCAATGCCAGGCGCTGGCCGGCCATCAGCAGCGACAGACGGCTCAGGCTCATCCATGGCGAGCCGGCTGCCTGGCCTTTGATCTGTGCATCGATGCGCTGTGCTTCCAGCAGCAGTTGCGCCCAGCGTTGCGCCGAGTGCCGTTGCAGGGCTTTGCTCATCAGGGGTTTGCGTTTGTCCCACACCGGTGGCCGGGCCTGGCTGAAGCATTTGTCCAGCGGGGTGCCCTGGCTGTATTGCAGGGCAATGTTCGCCAACACGCGCAGCTCACGGGCCAGGGCCCACAGGATCACCGGTGGTTCCACCCCTTCGCCGCGCAGGCCTTCGAGCATGCGCAGGGCGTGGGCGGGCTCGCCGTTGAGGATGGCGTCCACCAGGCCGAACACATCAAAGCGCGCGCTATCGGCCACTGCGCCTTGTACGGTTTCGACGGTGATCTGCCCGTCTTCAGCCATCAACTTGAGCTTTTCGATCTCCTGGGCGGCGGCAAGCAGGTTGCCTTCGACCCGAGCGGCGATCAGCTCCACGGCGTCCTGTGTCGCCGCCAGGCCTGATTGCGACAGGCGCTGACGAATCCACTGCGGCAACTGGTTGCTGTCCACCGGCCAGATCTGGATGAACTGAGTCTGTGGACCTTCGACCAGGGCCTTGCCCCACTTGGTTTTCTGAGCGCTGCCGTCGAGCTTGGGCAGGCTGATCAGCAACACGGTGTCTTCGGCGGGGCGCGAGCAGTATTCCATCAGGGCTGCCGCGCCTTTATCGCCCGGCTTGCCCGAGGGCAGGCGCAGTTCCAGCAGGCGTTTCTCGGCAAACAGCGACATGCTCGCGCCAGCTTGCAGCAGCGTGCCCCAGTCGAAACTGGCGTCAGCGCTGAACACTTGGCGTTCATCGAAGCCTTGCTGGCGTGCGGCGGTGCGGATCGCGTCGGCCGCTTCCTGGCACAGCAGCGGGTCATCGCCGCTGACGATATACACAGGCGCAAGGCCACCTTGCAGGTGTTTGGCGAGTTGGGCGGGGGCAAGTTTCATAGGCGGGGCGAACGGGGCGCCAGGGGCGCCCCGTCTGGCTTACTCGACAGGGACTTCAACAGGCGACTGTTTCGGCGTGTTGTCTTCATATTCCTGCGCGGCTTTCAGGGCGTCGGCGTCAGCCTTGGCCTTGTTGTCGGCCACTTGCTGCAGCTCAGCCAGTTTTTCCGGGGTGAGCATTTGCAGGCGAGTCATCATGCGCTGGATCAGCTCACGACGCATTTCCTTGCGCACCTGGATGGTCTCGGAGTCCGAACCCACGAGGTTGTTGCCGTCGTGGCTCACCACTTTCTGCACCTGGATCTTATCACCCATCAGCGGCAGCTGATCACGGCCTTGTATTTCGAACATCAGCGCCGTGTTCAATTCAACGTCGGACGCACGGCCGGCACTGGCGTAGCTGATATTGCGCTGGGTTTCGCGTTCATCCGTCAGGATCAGCTTGTAGGTGGCGCCGTTGTACACGTGCACACCGCTGTTTTCCAGGGTCTGGCGCAGCTGGGTGACGGTTTCGCCGTAGGCGTTGCGGGCGCTGACGTCGAGTTCCTTGAGCGACAGCTCATTGGTGCCGGTGCCGCGCAGCTGGAAGCCGCAAGCGCTCAACAGCACGGCAAGGCCCATAACCAGCAGATTGCGTTTGATCATTTTGTTGCTCCCCTTGAAACCAGGTGGGCCTTCTCGGGCCCTAAAGGTTTAGTTCGGCGTGGGGCCCAAGCCCCGCGCCCGATCCGATTTAGCTGGCGACGATATTGACCAGTTTGCCGGGCACCACGATCACCTTGCGGATGGTCAGGCCTTCGGTAAAGCGCAGCACGTTCTCATTGATACGTGCAGCTGCTTCAACCTCTTCACGGCTGGCGCTGGCCGGCATGTCGATCTGGCCACGCAGTTTACCGTTAACCTGGATGACCAGTTGCAGCGTGTCCTGTACCAGGGCGCTGTCATCCTGCACCGGCCAGGCGGCATCGATGACGGCACCGCTGTGGCCCAGGCGGCTCCACAGTTCATGGCTGATGTGCGGCGTGATCGGCGCGAGCAACAGGGTAACTGTTTCCAGGCCTTCCTGGATCAGCGCACGGTCTTGTTCGCTTGCCTGCGGGGCTTTTTCCAGCACGTTCATCAGCGTCATCACCTGGGCGATGGCGGTGTTGAATTTGTGGTTCTGCCCGACGTCCTGGCTGGCCTGGCGAATAGCCAGGTGGATGCTGCGGCGCACGGCTTTCTGCTCGTCGTTCAAGGCGCCGAGGTCCAGCTTGCCCGGCAGGCCCTGGCTGACATGGGCGTGGGCCAGGCGCCAGACGCGCTTGAGGAAACGGTGCGAGCCTTCGACACCCGAGTCGGACCATTCGGCGCTCATATCGGGCGGTGAGGCAAACATCATGAACAGGCGGCAGGTGTCGGCGCCGAACTGGTCGATCATCGACTGTGGGTCGACGCCGTTGTTCTTGGACTTGGCCATCTTCTCGGTGCCACCGATTTCCACCGGCAAACCGTCGGCTTTCAACTTGGCGCTGATGACCTTGGCCTTGCTGTCACGCTCAAGCTCGACATCCGCCGGGTTGAACCAGGTGTAGGCGCCATTGGCTTCGCGACGATAGTAAGTGTCGGCGATCACCATGCCCTGGGTCAGCAGGTTCTTGAACGGCTCATCGGAGCTCACCAGGCCTTCGTCACGCATCAGCTTGTGGAAGAAGCGCGCGTACAGCAGGTGAAGGATGGCGTGTTCGATGCCACCGATGTACTGATCCACCGGCAACCAATGGTCGGCTGCGGATTTCTCCACCAGGCCACCTTCATAGTGCGGCGAGGCGTAGCGGGCGTAGTACCACGAGGACTCGACGAAGGTGTCCATGGTGTCGGTTTCACGCTTGGCCGGCGCGCCGCATTTAGGGCAGCTGCACTCGTAGAACTCAGGCATGCGTGCCAACGGCGAGCCAGCGCCATCCGGCACTACGTCTTCTGGCAGCACGACCGGCAGTTGGTCTTCTGGCACCGGCACGTCACCACAGGTTTGGCAGTGGATGATCGGGATCGGGCAGCCCCAGTAGCGCTGGCGGCTGATGCCCCAGTCGCGCAGGCGGAACTGGGTGCGCGAGGCGCCGAGGTTTTTCTTGATCAGGGCCACTTCCATGGCGTCGAACGCGCCCTGGAAATCCAGGCCGTCGAATTCGCCGGAGTTGATCAGCGTGCCGTGCTCGCCGTAGGCGTCTTGCCACGGCGCGGGGTTGGTGTCACCCGAGCTGGTGCGCACAACCGACTTGATCGGCAGGTTGTACTTGGTGGCGAATTCGAAATCGCGCTCGTCGTGGGCCGGCACGGCCATGACGGCGCCATCGCCGTAGTGCATCAATACGTAGTTGGCGACCCATACCGGCAGCTTCTCGCCGGTCAGCGGGTGCTCGACGAACAGGCCGGTTGGCAGGCCCTTTTTCTCCTGGGTGGCGACGTCGGCTTCGGCCACGCTGCCACCTTTGCATTCAGCGATGAACGCCTGCAGCTCAGGGTTGTTCTGTGCGGCCTGGGTGGCCAGCGGGTGTTCGGCGGCCACGGCGACGTAGGTCGCGCCCATCAGGGTGTCGGGGCGGGTGGTGAACACCTTGAGTGCGCCCGCTTCGCCGATGGAGTCGACGTTGTACGGGAACTGCACTTCCATGCCTTTGGATTTGCCGATCCAGTTGCGCTGCATGGTCTTGACCTGTTCAGGCCAGCCCGGCAGATCGTCGAGGCTCGACAACAGTTCATCCGCGTAGGCGGTGATCTTGAAGTAGTACATCGGGATTTCGCGCTTTTCGATCAGCGCGCCGGAACGCCAGCCGCGACCGTCGATGACCTGTTCGTTGGCCAGTACGGTCTGGTCGATCGGGTCCCAGTTCACGGTGCCGCTTTTTTTGTAGATCACGCCTTTTTCGAACAGGCGAGTGAACAGCCATTGTTCCCAGCGGTAGTAATCGGGCTTGCAGGTGGTGACCTCGCGGGACCAGTCCACCGCCAGGCCCAGGCTGCGCAGCTGGGTCTTCATGTAGGCGATGTTTTCGTAGGTCCACTTGGCGGGCGCCACGTTGTTTTTCATCGCGGCGTTTTCTGCCGGCATGCCGAAGGCGTCCCAACCCATGGGTTGCAACACGTTCTTGCCGAGCATGCGCTGGTAGCGCGAAATCACGTCGCCGATGGTGTAGTTGCGCACGTGCCCCATGTGTAGCTTGCCGCTGGGGTAAGGGAACATCGATAGGCAGTAGTAAGTCTCCTTGCCTGGCTGTTCACTGACTTCAAAGGACTTTTGCTCGTCCCAGAAGGTTTGGGCGGCATTTTCTATTTCACGGGGCTGATATTGTTCGTGCATGGCTACTTTTGAACTGGATAGGGGTGGCCTAATCCTCTTCGGTGCACTGTCCGGGTTGTTCGACACCAAGAAGCGGCGCGTCCATGCCCAAACCCTGCGGGAAGTGGAGTTACAGGAAGCGCCGTAGCATACATGACCCCACTCTATCGAGGGAAACCCTGATTGCGCGCCAAGGGCCGTCTGTCGCGGCACCGGGCAGGCGCAGCAACGGGGGCTACGCTGTTTAGTGGGGAGCAAGTATTTCTTCAATGAGGTGAGGGGATGGTTGAATCGCAGCGAACTTTAACGAAACCGCAGTTGTACGAAGGATTGATCGACCGTTTGGGTCGGGCATTGGATGCCGCAAGAACCGCAGGCCGATTGCGTGATGAGCGGCCTCTGGAGCTGGAGTTGCGAGGCTTGAGCCAGGCGGAGCTTGAATTGATCAATAACTACCTGGCGTTGAATCACGACCGCGCCTCCCATGGGCAGGCTTCCCCGCCCGCTCATTCGGCCAAGGTCATCTGGATCAAAGACCTGGCGACCGGCCGCAGGCCAGAGAACTTGCGGTCTGTGCGGTGCAAGTGAGCCCCGCGTTATCCGTTAGCGTTATCAAAATGTTGTCGGTAAGGATTGTTGCAAAACCCCGTTGCATCTAGGCTTCGGGCATCTTTGGAGATGCCCGATGCCTTTTCGTTATTTCATTAAACAACTGTTGTTGCCGCCCGGTATTTTTCTGCTGTTGTTGGCGTGTGCCTGGTGGTTTCGCCGCAGCCGTCCGCGCCTGGCGGGCTTGTGTTTTGCCCTGGGGCTTGGCGGGATGTGGTTGATCAGCCTGCCCGTGATGGTGCAGTGGGGCGCCCGTGCCCTGGAGACAGAGCCGCCTTTGGCCCGGGAAGACTGGGCTACATTGGCCCAGCGTGCCGACGCGATTGTGGTGCTGGGCTCGGGGCGCGAGCGTGGGGACATTGCGTGGGGCAGCGACCAGCCCACTGGTATCGGCCTGGAACGTGAGCGTTTTGCCGCGCGGCTGGCCAAGGCATCCGGTTTGCCAGTGCTGACCAGCGGCGGCTTGCACTACGGCACGCCACCCAGTGAGGCCGAGCTGATGGCGGTGTCGATGCAGGATGACTTCGGCGTTAGCGTGCGCTGGAAAGAAGAACGCAGCCGCACCACCTGGGAAAACGCCCAAATGAGCGCCGAGATTTTGTTGCCGCAAGGCATCAAGCGGGTGGTGGTGGTGACCCAGGCCTGGCACATGCCGCGTTCGGTGTGGAGCTTTGAGAAAGCCGGCTTCACCGTGGTGCCGGGGCCGGTGGGCTTTCTGGGTGTGGACCATGGTCGACCGCTGGGCGGTTGGATGCCGGACGTCAAGGCGGTGTGGCAAAGCGGGCAGTTGATCAATGAAGCGGTGGGGCAGGTGGGGTATCGGTTGTTCTACCGATAGGTGCAACACAGGCGATCAATGGTGGGAGCTGGCTTGCCTGCGAAGACGGCCTGACAGTCAACACAGTTGGACCGTGTACATATCCATTCCTGCGGTAACGGCCACCTAGGGTTCCGCTCTGACAGCGGGTCACTTTTGGAAGGACCCAAAAGTAACCAAAAGGTCCTCGCCCCACCACTCGGCACCTCGCTTAGGCTCGGTGTGCCCGTAATCCGCCAGTGATTTGGGGGGCCGCCGCCACGCGCCATCCATGGCGCGGGGCGGCTAAACCGGCATCACTGCCGGTTTACCCCCCAAATCCCTGTCGAATTCCGGCCAGCGTGGTTTAACGGGGCGCCTGAGATCAAAAGCAGATCAAGATCAAGAGCGACTCGCTTCGCATCGTGGTTACCGTTGAGCGTTACAGTGTTGTGTAGATACCTATCGCCATCGCAGGCAAGCCAGCCCCCACAGGTCAGAGCGTTTTGGACATTCGTGCGGCCAGCAGAGCCCAGCCAAACAATGCCAGGCACACAATGATCAACGGCCACGAACGCCATTGCAGGTACGGCGTGAGGTTATGCATCGGCACCACCTCCCCATAGAGAATGCCGCGCTCGAACTGCGGGATCTGCGCGGTGATCTGCCCGAACGGGTTGATCAGCCCGGTCACGCCGTTGTTGGTGGCGCGGATCATCCAGCGGCCAGCCTCCAATGCACGCATCTGCGCCATTTGCAGGTGCTGCAGCGGGCCGATGGAGCGGCCGAACCAGGTGTCGTTGCTGATGGTCAGCAGCAGGTCGCTCTGGGCCGACAGGCCGGCGGCGAATTCGGGGTACACCACTTCATAGCAAATGAACGGCGCAATCTGATAACCCTTGGCCTGCAGCATGGCCTGGTCAGAAGGGCCGCGGGCGAAGTCCGACATGGGCAGGTCGAAGAAGGCAATCAGCCCACGCAGCATGTCCTGCAGCGGCACGTACTCGCCAAATGGCACCAGTTTTTGCTTGAGGTAGGTGCCGTCGCCTTCACCCACCACGGTGATGCCGTTGAAGTAGCGCTTCTGGTGGTGCACTTCTTGTCGAATCGGTACCCCGGTGATCAGCGCGGTGTCCCGGTCAGCGGCAAACTTGCCCATCATGCCCAGGTAGCCCTCCACGGACTCCTTGAGCACCGGCACGGCGGTTTCCGGCCATACCAGCAGGTCGACACGCTTGGAGCTCAGGCTCATGTCGCGGTACAGCGCCAACTGTGCATTGAGCTGGTCCGGGTCCCACTTCATGCTTTGCTCGACGTTGCCCTGGATCGCGGCCACGCTCAGCGGCGCGCCAGACGGCGATGTCCAGGCGTGATGCTTGAGCGCCAGGCCAATGGCCCAAGGCGCAACCAGCAATAACAGGCCTGCGCCGATGAAGGCATTGCGCTTGCTCGCCAGCAGGCGCGGCAGGTTGCACAGCAATGCGGCGGTGAGTGCCAGCGCGAAGGAAATCAGCCACATCCCGCCCAATGGCGCGAGGCCGGTCAACGGCCCATCGAGTTGACTGTAACCGGAGTACAACCACGGGAAACCGGTAAGGAACCAGCCCCGAAAGGCTTCCTGGCCGACCCACAACGCGGCGAACGTCAATGCGTCCGCCAGCGGTGCTTCGTTGCGGCGCAACCAGCGTGCCCATAGCCAGGCGGGCAGGGCGAAGAACCAGGCGATGGCGGCGGTGAACAGCAGCATCAGGAACCCCGCCAGCAGCACCGAAGCGCCGCCGAAGTGGTGGATGCTGTAGTAGATCCAACTGGTGCCGGCACCAAACAGGCCGAAGCCGAAACACCAGCCACGGCCCAGGGCCTGGCGGGGCGAGAGTTCCCGCAGGCCGATATAGAACAGGCCGACCGCTACCAGCGCCAACGGCCAGATATCGAACGGCGCCAGCGCCAGGGTAGTGATGGCGCCGGCCACCACGGCCAGCAGATTACCGGGCCAGCCGGGTGCGGTGAGACGGCGCATGTCAGTCCTTAGCGGGCAATAGGTGTCAAACGGATCAGATGGATACGACGGCTATCGGCATTCAAAATGCGGAAGCGATAGGCACCGATCTCGGTGGTTTCATTGCGCTTGGGCAAATGCCCGAACGCACTCATCACCAGGCCGCCGACGGTGTCGAACTCATCGTCCGAGAACTCGCTGTCGAAGAACTCGTTGAAGTTCTCGATCGGCGTCAGCGCCTTGATCAGGAAATCACCGCTGGGCAGCGGCTTGATGTAGCTGTCTTCTTCGACGTCGTGCTCGTCTTCGATGTCGCCGACGATCTGCTCCAGCACGTCCTCGATGGTGACCAGGCCGGCCACGCCGCCGTATTCGTCAATCACAATGGCCATGTGATTGTGGTTGGCGCGGAACTCGCGCAGCAGCACATTCAGGCGCTTGGACTCGGGCACGAAGGTGGCCGGGCGCAGCAGGTCCTTGATGTTGAAGCTGTCGCCGTTCTCCTTGAGGATCAACGGCAGCAGGTCCTTGGCCAGCAGGACACCCATGACGTCGTCATGGCTTTCACCGATCACCGGGTAGCGCGAGTGCGCCGAGTCGATCACGGCCGGGAGGAATTCCCGTGGGGTCTGGGTCGCCTTGATGCTGATCATCTGCGAGCGCGGGACCATGATGTCACGCACTTGCAGGTCAGCCACCTGAATGGCGCCTTCGACGATGGCCAGCGCTTCGCTGTCCAGCAATTTGTTCTGGTGTGCATCGCGCAGCAGCTCCAAGAGCTCCTGGCGGTTTTTCGGCTCGTGGGCAAAAGCCTGGGTCAGTTTACCCAGCCATGACTTCTGCCCGTTGCTCGATCGGTCTTCGCTCATAGCGATTACTCTAAATCCTTTGATATGACAGTTGAGTGTTGATCAGCTTTCGTCGTCTGCATACGGGTCGCGGTGACCCAGTTCTGCAAGCAACGTTCGTTCCAGCGCTTCCATTTCCCAGGCTTCGTCATCGTCTATATGGTCGTAACCCAAGAGATGCAAGCAGCCGTGGATGACTAGATGGGCCCAATGGGCCTCAAGTTCCTTGCCTTGTTCCGCCGCTTCGCGTTCGACCACCGCGACGCAGATCACCAGGTCGCCCAGCAACGGGATATCCAGCAATTCGTCGGGTACGTCGGCTGGGAAGGACAGCACGTTGGTGGCGTAGTCTTTCTGGCGCCAGGTGTGGTTCAGCTCACGGCCTTCGGCCTCGTCCACCAGACGAATGGTCAGCTCCGAGTCGGCGGTGCGCTGGCGCAAGGCCAGTTCACACCATTGGCGGAACTGGGCTTCGCTGGGGGCGGGCGCGTCGGTGGCCAGCTGCAGGTCTAGCTCAAGCATCGTGGCGAGCGTCCTTGGCGGGCGCGTCGTCGCGGTGTTCGAAACGCTCATAGGCTTCGACAATGCGCTGCACCAGCGGGTGGCGTACCACGTCCTTGGGCATAAAATGCGTGAAGCTGATACCCGGCACGTCCTTGAGCACCTCGATCACTTGGCCCAGGCCCGACTTGGTGCCCTTGGGCAGGTCGACCTGGGTGATGTCGCCCGTGATCACGGCGGTTGAGCCGAAACCGATACGGGTGAGGAACATCTTCATCTGCTCGACGGTGGTGTTCTGGCTTTCGTCGAGAATGATGAAGCTGTTGTTGAGCGTACGGCCACGCATGTAGGCCAGCGGGGCGATCTCGATCACCTGGCGCTCGATCAGCTTGGCCACGTATTCAAAGCCGAGCATTTCGTACAGCGCGTCGTAGAGCGGTCGCAGGTACGGGTCGATCTTCTGGGCCAGGTCGCCGGGCAGGAACCCGAGCTTTTCGCCGGCCTCGACCGCTGGGCGCACCAGCAGGATGCGCCGCACTTGCTCGCGCTCCAGGGCATCGACGGCGCAGGCCACCGCCAGGTAGGTCTTGCCGGTACCGGCCGGGCCGATGCCGAAGTTGATGTCGTTGCCGAGGATTTCCTTGACGTACTTCTGCTGATTCAAGCCGCGTGGGCGAATCATGCCTTTTTTGGTACGCAAGGCCACGCTGGCTTCGGCCACCGGGTTGTTGGCCAGGTCTTCCACAGCCGATTCCTGCAAGTACAGGTGCACGGTCTCCGGCGACAGCTCGCTACCCTTGGTTTCGCGGTAGAGGCGGCGCAGCAGGTTTTCTGCAGACGTGGTGTGTTGGGGTTCACCAATGAGCTCGAACTGATTGCCGCGGTTGCGGATCTCGATGCTCAGGCGTTGTTCGATCAGGCGCAGGTGCTCGTCGAACTGTCCGCACAGGTTGGCGAAACGGCGAGCCTCAAAAGGCTCGAGGATAAAACGATGGGGTTCTGCTATGGGTGCGTTCAAGGTTGCTTTTAGCCGCCCTTTGGCTGATGAGGTGAGAGAGAGAATAACGCCAGGCGCCGGTGTGCGAAAGCACTTAAATAGCCCGAGTGTGGCGCAGATCCCATGTGGGAGCGGGCTTGCTCGCGAATGCGCCAGTTCAGTCGATATTTATATTGGCTGACACACTGCATTCGCGAGCAAGCCCGCTCCCACATTTTGATCTCCATCAGACAAAAATATCGATGGGTTACTGGATCAGCGAGCCACGCAACGAGTGTGGCTGCGCCGCATCAATGTGCACATCGGCAAACTGGCCGATCAGCGTGGGATTGTCGCAGCGGAAGTTGACGATTCGGTTGTTCTCGGTACGCCCCTGCAATTCACCCGGGTCTTTCTTCGAATAATCGGTGACCAGAATGCGCTGGATCGAACCGACCATTTGTCGGCTGATTTCAAAGCCCTGTTGATTGAGGCGATGTTGCAGCGCGTTCAAACGCTCTTTTTTCAACGCCTCCGGGGTTTCATCCAGCAGGTCGGCAGCCGGGGTGCCCGGGCGCTGGCTGTAGACGAACGAGTAGGAGAAGTCGAAACCGACGTCTTCGATCAGCTTCATGGTCTGCTGGAAATCTTTCTCGGTTTCACCCGGGAAGCCGACGATAAAGTCCGAGCTGATGCAGATGCCTGGCACGGCGGCGCGCAGTTTGCGCAATTTGGATTTGTATTCCAGCGCGGTGTGGTTGCGCTTCATCGCCGACAGAATGCGGTCCGAACCCGATTGCACCGGCAAGTGCAGGTGCTTGACCAGCTCTGGTACTTCGGCGTGGGCCTGGATCAGGCTGTCGGAAAACTCCAACGGGTGCGAGGTGGTGTAGCGGATGCGCTCGATGCCGTCGACGGCGGCGACCACGCGGATCAATTCCGCCAGGTCGGCCAGGCGGCCATCATCGGTCTGGCCACGGTAGCCGTTGACGTTCTGGCCCAGCAGGGTCACTTCGCGCACGCCGTTTTCAGCCAGGTGGATGATTTCTGCCAGCACATCGTCAAACGGCCGGCTGACTTCTTCGCCACGGGTGTAAGGCACCACGCAGAAGGTGCAGTACTTGCTGCAGCCTTCCATCACCGACACATAGGCGCTCGGCCCGTCGATGCGCGGTTCGGGCAGATGGTCGAATTTTTCGATTTCGGGGAACGACACGTCCACTTGCGGCAGCTTGGTGACGCGTGCGGCGTCGATCATTTCCGGCAGGCGGTGCAGCGTTTGCGGGCCGAACACCACATCGACATAGGGCGCGCGGTCGCGGATCGCAGCGCCTTCCTGGCTGGCCACGCAACCGCCGACGGCGATCACCATGTCCGGGTTGGCCAGTTTCAATTCACGCCAGCGGCCCAGCTGCGAGTACACACGGTCCTGGGCCCGCTCGCGGATCGAGCAGGTATTGAGCAGGATCACGTCGGCATCTTCGGCGCGGGCAGTGACTTCCAGGGCCTGGTGTTCGCCCAGCAAGTCGACCATGCGCGAGCTGTCGTACTCGTTCATCTGGCAACCGTGGGTTTCGATGTAAAGCTTCTTGGCCATGGGAATCGTCAACTGGTGGTAAATAACAGCGCATTATAGGGGGCATGCCCATTGGTTCCTAGCGCTGTGCATCGGGTGCCATGCTATAGTTCGCGCCCTCTTTTATATCCCCATGTGTTGTTCGCCCACCATGACCAAACGTGAAGCTCCAATCTATAAGGTGATTTTCCTCAACCAGGGCCAGGTGTTCGAAATGTACGCCAAGCAGATCTATCAAAGTGATCTGTGGGGCTTCCTGGAGGTGGAAGAGTTCGTCTTTGGCGAGCGCACCCAGTTGGTGGTCGATCCGGGCGAAGAAAAGCTCAAGGCCCAGTTCGAAGGGGTAGTGCGCAGCTTTGTGCCCATGCATTCGATTGTGCGCATCGATGAGGTCGAGCGCCTGGGCACGCCGAAGATCAGTGAGGCTCGGGGCGTGAGCAATGTGATGCCGTTTCCGATGCCGATGCCTGAGAAGTGATCTGCAATTAATTTGTAGGGCGTTTCCGAAACTGCCTCTCAATGGATAGACATTTTGTTTGAAAGATAGCAAATTTTGTTTATTCAGAGAGGGCATCATGAATATACCAATAATAAGAAAACCTCGAAGTTTCCCCCGTTCGACTGCGTTTAATCACGCCACTCATTAGCGTCAAGTTCCATCACGCCGTCATTAACGAACTGACCTGTTCGGGAGTAGCCCTGTGCGCGATCCTCGCTATGACATTCTGTTTGAACCGGTGCAAATAGGCCCGGTGCGTACCCGCAATCGCTTTTATCAAGTTCCGCACTGTAATGGCATGGGCCACGTGCACCCCTCGGCGATGGCGCGCATGCGCGCAGTGAAAGCCGAGGGCGGCTGGGGCGTGGTGTGCACGGAAGAATGCGAAATCAGCCCGCTGAGCGAGTTCTCCCCTTATATAGAAGCGCGTCTTTGGGATGAACGCGATATTCCTGCACTGGCGCGCATGTGTGAGGGGGTACACCGTCACGGGGCGTTGGCTGGGGTAGAGCTGGCATTCAATGGTTACTCGGCGCCCAACCGCTACAGTCGCGAAATTCCCTGGGCGCCTTCCAATACCCCGGTGCGCAGTTACGACCCGGTGCAGGCTCGGGCCATGAGCCATGCCGATATCCGGCAATTGCGCGCCCTGCATCGAGCCGCCGCATTGCGCGCCCGGGAGGCGGGTTTCGACATCATCTATGTGTACGCCGGCCACGACTTGAGCGTGCCGTTCCATTTCCTCACGCCACGCAATAACCGGCGTACCGACGAATACGGCGGTACGCTGAAAAACCGTGTGCGCCTGTTGCGCGAGTTGATTGAAGACACTCGCGACGCAGTGGGTGATCGGTGTGCCGTAGCGGTCCGCCTGGCGGTGGATGAGCAAATGGCCGACGGCCTCAGCCGCGAGGGCGAAGGTGCCGAAATCTTCTCGATGCTGGCGGACCTGCCGGACTTATGGGACGTCAATGTCGCCGATTGGTCCAATGACAGCGTGACGGCGCGCTTTGCCGGGGAGGGTTACCAAGAGGCCTTCCTGCTGGGGCTCAAGGCGCTGACCAGCAAGCCCGTGGTGGGCGTCGGCCGCTTCACTTCGCCGGACACCATGGTGTCTTTGGTTCGCCGTGGCGTACTGGACCTGATCGGGGCGGCCCGCCCTTCGATTGCCGATCCGTTCTTGCCCAAGAAGATTGAAGAGGGGCGCGCCGAGGAAATTCGCGAATGCATCGGCTGCAATGTATGTGTCAGTGGCGACCACACCAGCACGCCCCTGCGCTGTACACAGAACCCGACCATGGGCGAGGAGTGGCGGCGTGGCTGGCACCCCGAGTCGGTCAACCGTACGCAGCAACCCGGCCGGGCGCTGGTGGTCGGCGCCGGGCCATCCGGGCTTGAGTGTGCACGGATCCTAGGTGCGCGAGGGATGGAAGTGGCCCTGGTCGACAGCCTGCGCACCCTAGGCGGGCGTGTAGCGTTGGAAGCCCGGCTGCCGGGGCTGGCGAGTTGGGCACGGGTGATTGACTATCGACTGGATGCGTTGAGCCGCATGCCGTCAGTCGAGATCTATCGGGAAAGCCCCTTGCAGGCCCAGGATGTGCTGGATTTCGCCGCCGAGCATGTGTTCATCGCTACGGGTTCCCATTGGCGGCGGGATGGCTTGGGACGCGCCTTGCGCTCTCCCTTAACGGGCCTGGAGAGCCTGCCCGTGCTGACGCCTGATGATCTGATGGCGGGGGTGTTGCCCACTTCGCCGGTGTTGCTGTTCGATGACGATCACTATTACATGGGCAGCGTGCTGGCCGAACACCTGGTGGCGCGGGGTGTGGAGGTGATATTCATCACCCCTGCGGCGGACGTGGCGGCCTGGACCCATAACACTCTCGAGCAGCACCGCATTCAGCGTCGTCTGATGCAGTTGAATGTCACGATCATACCGTCCCATACGCTGGTCAGCGTTAAGCCAGAGGGTGTGGTAGCGGGTTGCATCTACACCGAACGTACGCGGTTGATCCCAGCTGCAGCCTTGCTGCTGGTCACTTCCCGGGAGCCTGAGCAGGCGCTGTATCAGGCCTTGAACAACTCACCCGAACAGTTACAGGCGGCAGGCATCCGAACGCTGACGCT
Organism: Pseudomonas sp. MF6394; assembly: GCF_002018845.1. Classification (NCBI taxonomy): domain Bacteria; kingdom Pseudomonadati; phylum Pseudomonadota; class Gammaproteobacteria; order Pseudomonadales; family Pseudomonadaceae; genus Pseudomonas; species Pseudomonas sp. MF6394. The sequence goes on along the minus strand of NZ_MVOJ01000005.1, from coordinate 241,715 downwards.
GATCGGCGACTGTGTGGCGCCGGGCACCATTGCGGCGGCGGTGTATTCAGGTCATCGCATCGCACGTGAGTTCGATGCGCCCGAAGGCTCGCTGATAGTGCGGCGGGAAATTCCATTTATCGAGGTGTAGTCAGTTCGACTGTTCAATCAATAACGAGGAATACAATAATGAAAAAAATACTCCTGATGTTATTCACCACACTCCTTATTAATTCATCGTTGTTTGCCAGCGATTATAAAGTGATCCGTTTCGCTGCCGATCCCAACTATGCGCCCTTTGCTTATAAAGACAGTACGGGCACTTTGACCGGTTTTGAAATAGATATTGGCAATGCAATTTGTGCACGTTTGAATGTTCGCTGCCAATGGGTCGAGAGTGACTTTGACGGCATGATTCCCAGCCTCAACGCCGGCAAGATCGACGCCATCCTTGCTTCAATGACCATCACTGCCGCTCGGCAAAAGGTCATCGACTTTTCCTCGGAGGTGTTTTCCAGTCCCACCGCCATGGTGATGCGCCCTGGCACTGAGCTTTCCACAGGCATGGCCGTCGGCTATTTGCAGGGCAGTACTCAAGAAGTGTATGCCCGGCAAGTGCTCGCCGGGCAGGGTATGAAGGTGGTGGCTTATGCCGATCAGGAGCAAGTGTACGCGGACCTGCTGACAGGGCGTTTGCAGGCATCGCTGCAGGATGCTCAGCAAGCACAGAGCGGATTTTTACGTTCACCCCAAGGCGTCGGGTTCGTGCTGGGCCCGTTGATTGACAGCGAGTTGATGCCGTCCAAAAGCGGCATTGGCATCGCCAAGGGCAACCACACGTTGAAAGCGCTGTTGGATAAGGGGCTGGCTGCCCTGCACGCCGATGGCACCTACGCTCGCCTGCAAGAGCAGTACTTCCCCGGAGTGAACATGTTCAGCGGCCAATAACCGCCCTCAACGGCCAGCGAGGACACAATCATGCTACCTGCCTTCACTCAATTCGCCGCGTCCCTGGGCGGTTTTTTGCCGATGTTACTGCACGGGGTCTGGGTCACCCTGCAACTGGCACTGTTGTCATTGCTGCTGGGGCTGATCCTGGGCCTGCTGGGGGCAGGCGCCAAGCTGTCCAGGGTCAGGGCATGGCGCCTGTGCGCGCAGGTGTATACCACCTTGATTCGCGGGGTTCCGGACCTGTTGTTGATGCTGTTGATTTTCTACGGGTTGCAGACAGGCCTGAGTCGTCTGACCAGCGAATTGGGCTGGGCCTACATCGATGTCGACCCTTTCAGCGCCGGCGTGATCACTCTGGGGTTTATCTACGGCGCCTATTTCACCGAAACCTTTCGCGGCGCGTTGCTGGCTGTGCCACGGGGCCAGTTCCAGGCTGCCAAAGCCCTTGGCCTGACCTTCAGGCAGAGTTTTGTGCATGTGATATTCCCGCAAATGATGCGGTTTGCCCTGCCGGGGCTGGGCAATAACTGGATGGTCTTGCTCAAGGCCACGGCGTTGGTGTCGATCATCGGCTTGGCAGACTTGGTGAAAGTGGCGCAGATGGCGGGCAAGAGCAGTCAGCAATTACTGGCTTTTCTGCTGCTGGCGGCGCTGGTTTACCTGTTGCTCAGCAGTGTTTCAAACGCGGCGTTGCGCTGGCTGGAGCGTCGGTATGGTGACGGTGTGCAGGAATCATCATCATGATCGAGCTTATCCAGGAGTATTGGCGGCCGTTTATCTATTCTGACGGCCAACAAATCACCGGCCTGGCCATGACCTTGTGGCTGACTAGCGCCTCTTCGTGCCTGGGCCTGCTGTTGGCGTTGCCACTGTCCATTGCCAGGACGTCCAGCCGACGCTGGCTGCGTTGGCCGGTGCAAAGCTTTACCTACGTGTTTCGCGGCACACCGCTGTATATCCAGTTGCTGATCTTCTACACCGGCATCTACAGCATTGGCGCCGTTCGCGAGCAACCGTTGCTGGATGCTTTTTTTCGCGAAGCGCTCAATTGCACCCTTCTGGCGTTTGCCCTCAATACCGCGGCCTACACCACGGAAATACTCGCGGGCGCGATCCGGGCGATGCCGCGCGGTGAAATCGAGGCTGCACGGTCGTTGGGTTTCGACGGTTGGAAGCTGTACGTGCACTTGATCATGCCCTCGGCCCTGCGCCGGTCGTTGCCCTACTACAGCAATGAAGTGATCTTCATGTTGCATTCCACCACCCTGGCGTTCACGGCAACGGTGCCGGATATCCTGAAAGTCGCACGGGATGCCAACGCTGCAACCTTCCTCACCTTCCAATCCTTTGGCCTAGCCGCGGCGCTCTACTTGTGCATTACGTTCGCGTTGATCTGCCTGTTCCGTCTGGCAGAACGACGCTGGCTGAGCTTTCTTGATTCGAATCGATAGGAGGCGATATGCAGACTTGCAGACATGAACTGTTGACGGCTGTGCCAGGTACCACGTGGCATATTCATAGTTTTCATTACGGCCCAGCCGATGCGCCGAGCAAGGTTTACATCCAGGCTTCCCTGCACGCCGATGAGTTGCCGGGGATGTTGGTGTTGTGGCATCTCAAACTACGGCTGGCAGATCTGGAGGCCAAAGGTGCGCTGCGTTGGCAGGTGGTGCTGGTGCCGGTGGCCAATCCGCTGGGTTTGGAGCAGGTGCTGATGGACGTGCCGCAGGGGCGCTTCGATAACGACAGTCGAGAGAACTTCAATCGCTTCTTCGTCGACGTCAGCCAGCAGGTCGGGGATCAGGTCCAGGATGTTCTGACTGATGATCCTGCGCATAACCTGCACCTGATCCGCGCGACCTTGCGGCAAACCCTTGTCAGCCAAGTGCCGGGGACCCAGCTGCATTCCCTGCGCCTGGCCCTGCAAACGCTGGCCTGTGACGCCGACAGAGTGCTGGACCTGCATTGTGATTTCGAGGCGGTGCAGCACCTGTACCTGGCACCGGACGCCTGGCCCCAGGTGGAACCGCTGGCGCGGTACCTGGGCGCCCGGGCCTGCTTTATGAGCCCGGACGCGGGCGGGCATTCGTTCGACGATTGCTACACCTTGTTCTGGGCACGGATGCAGGCGCGTTTTCCTGGGGTCTTTGCGGCGCCGGGTTTTGCCGTGACCGTGGAGTTGCGCGGCGTGGCTGATGTGAGCCACGGGCTGGCGCGACAGGATTGTCAGGCGTTGATCAACTATCTGACTTTGCAGGGAGGCGTTGAGGGGCAAGCGCCTCCACTACCGGCGTTATTGAGTCCGCCAACACCCTTGGCGGGGGTCGCGCCGGTGGTGAGTGCGGTGGGAGGCTTGATTGTGTTTTGCGCGCAGGTGGGGGATTACCTGGAAGCAGGACAAATCGTGGCGCACGTCATCGATCCGATTACAGACCGTGTGACCGAGGTAGTGTGTGAGCGTGCAGGGCTTTTGTATGTACGATCAATACGCCGAATGGCAAGCGCCGGTATGGCGATTGCCCACGTCGCAGGGGCCACGGCGTATCGACAGGGCTACCTGTTATCGCCGTGATCAAGGCAGGGGAGAGAAAGGCGAACGCCCATCGGCGCTCTGCAACTCCTGCAGGTAGTTGCGGAAAATCTGCCCCAGCACCTGGGTCGCCACTTCCAGTTCATCGCGCTGCATGTGCTCGGCGACTTCGTCGGCGGTGTCCAGCGCGTCTTCGGCGCCATTGACCGCGGCCATTTTCAGCACGATGTACGCCTGAATGTTGTTGGCCGGCACGCCTTCGCCTTTGAAGAACATGTTGCCCAACTGGTATTGCGCCTGGGCGTGGCCCTGCAACGAGGCTTTCTCGAAGTAGCTCAACGCTTTGTTGAGGTCAACGGCCGGGTTCTTGCTGTCGTGGTAGTACTCGCCCAACTCGTATTGCGCCTGCGCATCTCCGTCCTCGGCCTGTTTCTGGCACGCGCTCAGGGCTTCGGCCTGGCTGTCTGGCTGGGTATTGAGGGTGCAACGACCCATCGCTGGGATTAACAACGAGTTGCCGCCGGCCTGGGCATGTGCCAGTAGCGGTTGAAGGAGCAACAGGCAGCCCAGAACCAGGGTGCGGCCGGTGCGTTTCATGGGAATCGACTTACCTCTGACGGGGCGCGGGACCCTCGGGGGAGTCCAATAAGCGCGCATTATGAAATAAGCAGGCCTCTGCTTACAAAGTCTTTACTCGTTTTTCTGCTGCTTGGGCAAGTTATCTGCCGGATTGCAGGGCAATTCTCGAAAAAACCAGGAATTGTCTGTAAGCAAAGTAGCAAATCTGACGCTGCCAGGGGCAACGTCAGAAGGTTGCCGTCACTTATTTCAGGGCCGCGAAGGCGCGTTCGGCAGCATCCAGGGTCAATTTCAGCTCGGCTTCGCCATGGGCGATCGAGGTGAAGCCAGCTTCAAAGGCGCTCGGTGCCAGGTACACGCCGCCTTCGAGCATCAGGTGGAAGAAGCGCTTGAACAGCTCGGCATCGCTGCCCATCACGTCATCGAAGGTGACAATATCGTCGGCGCCGCTGAAGTACAGGCCGAACATGCCACCGGCCTGGGTGGTCACGAACGGGATGCCAGCGGCATCGGCGCGCTGTTGCAGGCCGTCGAGCAGGCGCGTGGTGTAGTCGGTCAGCTCGGCGTGGAAGCCCGGGCGGCTGATCAGGCGCAGGGTGGTCAGGCCGGCGGCCATTGCCAGCGGGTTACCCGACAAGGTGCCTGCCTGGTAGACCGGGCCGAGCGGGGCGATGTGTTGCATGATCTCGCGCTTGCCGCCGAAGCAGCCTACCGGCATGCCGCCGCCGATGATCTTGCCGAAGGTGCTCAGGTCCGGCGTGACGCCGTAGTAAGCCTGGGCGCCACCAAGGGCGACCCGGAAACCGGTCATCACTTCGTCAAAAATCAGCACCACGCCATGCTTGTCGCACTGCTCGCGCAGGCCCTCAAGGAAACCCGGGGCCGGGGGGACGCAGTTCATGTTGCCGGCGACTGGCTCGACGATGATGCACGCCACGTCCTGGCCGACTTCGCTGAGCATCTGCTCGACGGCCGCGATGTCGTTGAACGGCAGGGTCAGGGTGTGCTTGGCGAACGCCGCAGGTACGCCAGCGGAATTGGGTACGCCTTGGGTCAGCGCGCCGGAACCGGCTTTTACCAGCAGGCTGTCGGAGTGGCCGTGGTAGCAGCCTTCGAACTTGATGATGTTGTCACGGCCGGTAAAACCACGGGCCAGGCGGATCGCGCTCATGGTCGCTTCGGTGCCGGAGCTGACCATGCGTACCATCTCCATCGACGGCACGATCGAGCAGACCAGGTCGGCCATCTCGGTTTCCATCGCGGTCGGGGCGCCGTAAGACAAGCCGTGTTGCAGTTGCTGGCGCACCGCGTCGAGCACGTCCGGATGGCTGTGGCCGAGGATCATCGGGCCCCAGGAGCCGACGTAGTCGACATAACGCTTGTCGTCTTCATCGGTGACGTAGGCGCCTTCGGCATGCTTGAAGAACAGCGGCGTGCCGCCCACGCTCTTGAACGCACGCACGGGGGAGTTCACACCGCCGGGGATGTGTTTCTGGGCGTTGGCAAACAGGGTTTCGGAACGGGACATGGTCGGGCTCTCTAAACTGAAGATTTAAGAAGGTCGTTGAACGCACGGGCGCGGCGGGTGACTTCCTGGGTGCTGTCGGCACCGAACAGGCCATGGACCACGGCGAGCAGGTCGGCCCCGTGGGCCACCAGCGGCTCGGCGTTTTCCAGGGTGACGCCGCCGATCACGCAGATCGGCAGGTGCAGGCGCTTGCGGGCCTGGGCCAGCATGTCAACGGTGGCGGCAGGTGCGCCGGGTTTGGTCGTAGAATTGAAGAAGCGGCCGAAGGCGACGTAGCTGGCGCCTTCTTTGGCGGCCTGTTCGGCCAGTTCGATCTGGCTGTGGCAGGTGGCGCCGATGATCGCCTTGGCGCCGAGCAGTGCCCGGGCCGAGGTCAGCGGGCCGTCGGTCTGGCCCAGGTGCACGCCGACGCCCAGGCGCGCGGCCAGTTCGGCATCGTCGTTGATGATCAATTGAGTCTTGTAGCGCGAGCACAGCTCATGCAGCTTTTCGGCTTCACGCAGGCGCCGTGCTTCGTCGCTGCTTTTGTCGCGGTACTGCAACAGGGTGACGCCACCGTCCAGCGCCGCCTCGACGTAGGCGAGGAATTTGCCGGCCAACAGCTGGCTGTCGGTAATGGCGTAAAGGCCGCGTAGTTTCATCGGGCAAACCCCTTGCTGACGAGCGATAAGTTACGAGCAGAAATCCAGCGGCAATCGGCGCGGCACGAACTGGCCCTGGCCGAGTTGTTCGGCATCGCGCAGGGTACGCCACGTGTAGTTGAGGGCCGTTTGCACGGCGCTGGCCAAGCCTTCGCCCTGGGCAATGCGCCCGGCCAGCGCACTGGCCAAGGTGCAACCCGAGCCGTGATAACTGCCGGGCAGGCGCTGGCAGGTAAAGGTCTGGCGCGTGCCGTCGCGGCTGTACAGACGGTTGTGCACTTCGTGCTCATCGCCATGGCCGCCGGTGATCAGCAGGTGCTTGATGTACGGCAGCAGCTTCTCGGCGCAGTCGTCGGCGCTGCCGTCGGGCAGTTCCGCGAGGATCCGCGCTTCGGGCAGGTTGGGGGTGGCGATCAATGACAACGGCAGCAGCCGCTCGCGCATCGCATAACCGACCTCGTCCTTGCCCAGGCTACCGCCGCCGCCGGCGCGCAGCACCGGGTCGCAGACCACTGGCAAATGCGGGTGCGCCTGCAGCAGTTCGACCACGGTGTCGACCATCGCGGTGGAGCCGAGCATGCCCAGCTTGACCGCCGCGACTTCAGAGTCGCCGAGCACGGCATTGGCCTGGGCCAGTACCCACTCACGGTCAAGCACGCGGAAGTCGCTGACATTGACGGTGTTTTGCACGGTCAACGCGGTGACGGCCGGGGCCGCGTGGCAGCCCTGGGCGAGCAGGGCTTCGATATCTGCCTGCAGGCCGGCGCCACCACTGGGGTCGTGGCCGGAGAGACAGAGGACAACGGGGCGAGAGCAGTAGATATTCATGGTGCGCGAGCTTACCACCAAACGCTTTTTGCGTGGCTGTATGGCAATGGCAGAAGTTTGCCGCTGCGGTGTCGCTTTGCGTGGCTGAAAACCGCAATGGAAGTGGTCTGAAAGCATTGCCCTAGAGCCGTTCTAAAAAAAGTTCCAGCAGTGGCTAATGGCTTTTACTGGCTATGCTAAAGTGCATCCAAACAACTTACTGTATCGCCGGTGTACGTCTTCTCAAAAGGAATGGGGGGCTTTTGACACAACCGGACCAGGCTACGCTGGGGCTCTATGCGCTATTTGCTGATTTTTTTATTGTGCGGGCTGCCGATGCTCGCCAGCGCCGTCGAGTTCAACCAGAACACGCGAAGCCTCCCGTTGGGCCGGGTCATGCAAGTGCTCGAAGACCCAACCGATGCCCTGACCATCGCCGATGTCAGCTCTCCCGCCTATGCCGCCCAGTTCAAGACCCATGACAAAGACACCCTCAATGCCGGCTATTCGCGCTCGGTGTTCTGGCTGAAGGTCAACCTGCACTACACCGCCACAGATCCCCGCGCACCACGCACCTGGTTTCTGGAACTGGCCTACCCGCCGCTCAATCGCCTGGACCTTTACCAGAACGACGGCACCGGGAATTACCGACTCACCGCCCGCACCGGCAGCGCGTTGCCGTTTTCCAGCCGAGAGGTGAGCCAGAGCAACTACCTGTTCAAGCTCAGCTTCTTGCCCGACCAGCAACAAACCGTCTACCTGCGCTTGCAAAGCCAAGGTTCGATCCAGGCACCGCTGACATTATGGGCCGGCACCGCCTACATGGAGGAGCAGCCGCTGCGCTTGTACGTGCTCGGCGCCATCTACGGTGTGTTGCTGGGCATGCTGATCTACAACCTGTTCATCTACCTGAGCGTGCGCGACACCAGCTACCTCTATTACATCCTCTATATCGCCTCGTTCGGCTTGTATCAGCTGTCGGTCAATGGTGTGGCGGTGGAGTACTTCTGGCCGAACAACCCGTGGTGGGCGAATGCCGCGGTGCCCTTCCTGATTGGCTCGGCGTCCTTGTTCGGCAGCCTGTTCGCGCGCAGCTTCCTGCACACCGCGCAGCACAGCCGCTGGCTCAACCGTATTCTGCTGGCGCTGGCGGCCTGTGGTGGGGTGGTGATGGCGCTGGCGCTGTTGACCAGTTACGCCGTGGCTCTGCGCCTGGCCACTGCGCTGGCGCTGGTGTTTACCGTGACCATCTTCGTGGCGGCCATCAAGGCCTGGTACTGCGGGCAGCGCATGGCGCGTTATTTCATCATCGCCTGGTCGGCCTTCCTGCTCGGCGGGGTGGTCAATACCCTGATGGTGCTGGGTTACCTGCCTAACGTGTTCCTGACCATGTACGCCAGCCAGCTCGGCTCGGCCATTGAAGTGGCGCTGTTGTCCCTGGCCCTGGCCGACCGCATCAACGGCATGCGCGAACAGCAGGCACAGATTCTGCTCGATGCCAGCCAGAAACTCGAAGCGCTCAACCAGCAACTGGCCCGCAGCAACCGCCTCAAAGACGAATTTCTCGCCACCCTGACCCACGAACTGCGCACGCCGATGAACGGTGTGATCGGCTCGTTGGAGCTGATGCAAACCGTGTCATTGGACGATGACATGACGCAGTACCAGCAAACCGCCGCCGGCTCGGCGCGGGACATGATGCGCATGGTCAACGGCATTCTCACCCTCACCGAGTTGCAGGCCGGTCGCCTGGTGGCCCAGCCGCAAGTGTTCAGCCTGCGCGGCACGCTCGACACCTTGCGCCAGCAGTTCACCGGCAGCGCCCAGAGCAAGGGCCTGGCGTTCTCCATTGATATAGCCGATGAGGTGCCGGATCGGCTGATCGGCGATGCCGACAAACTCCTCCAGTGCCTGGATTGCCTGCTCGATAACGCCTTCAAATTCACCCACGTCGGCGCGGTGCGTTTGCGCGTGGTGGGCGTGCCCCAAGGGGACGGCGCCTTGCACCTGAGCTTTATCGTCACCGACACCGGTATCGGTTTTGCCTTTCTCGATGAAGCCACGCTGTATCAGCGTTTCTTCCAGCTCGATGGTTCGATGACGCGTGAATACGGCGGCCTGGGCATTGGCCTGGCGATCTGCCGGCAGTTGATCGAACTGCTGGGCGGGCGTCTGACCCACCATTCGGAACCCCGTAAAGGCAGCCGCTTCCAGTTGGAAGTGGACGTCTCGGTGCCGCAGCAGATCACGCCCGCCACGCAAACGCTGCCTGCACAGCGTGCGCCTCAGGAATGCACGGTGCTGCTGGTGGACGACAACAGCGTGGGCCAACTGGCGGTGCGTGGCATGTTGCTCAAGCTCGGTTACCGGGTCAAAACCGTGGACAGCGGCCCGGCAGCCCTCGCTGCATTGCAAGGGCACAGCTTCGACGCCGTGCTGCTGGATGTGCCAGAGGGTGGTTTCTCGTTGTGCTGTCAGATTCGCGCGTTACCTGGCTGCGGTGAATTGCCGGTGATCGCCCTGAGCACTTCGCCCAATGGCCCGGAGCGTGAGCGCTGCCATGGCATTGGCATGACGGATCGGCTGGCCAAGCCGGTGCGTTTCGATGCCTTGCAGGCGGCGCTTGAGCGCAGCGTGCTGTGCGCGGATGAGGGTGAAAGCGCCGAACATTCGGCGCGTATGCCACTTTTTTAAGCGCAGTGGCAGTGCTTAACTGAAAAAACCGGCCTCAATCGATCTGTGTTTTTTTGTAGGAGCGAGCTTGCCCCCTCCTGGGTTAGCGCGTTGCGCTCAGGTTTTTCGCGAGCAAGCTCGCTCCTACAGGCAGCCTGAAATCGATGCGGCCTTTTTTCCAGGAGGCCCGTCATGAACCTGCATCAGTTTGCCGAAACCCACGACGTCACCAACCAGCCACCGTCCCTGGACGGCACCAACCTGTATCGCATCGACGTGCCTTTGCAGGAATGGTCGCGCCGCTTTGGCGCTAGCTGGGCCGAGTCGCGCATGGATGCCTACGGCGCGCTCGCGGGTGGGCCGTTGATGGCGGCCGGGTTCCTGGCCAACCAGAACAAGCCGGTGTTCAGCAGCCACGACCGTTATGGCCATCGCATCGACCTGGTGGAGTTTCACCCGGCTTATCACGAACTGATGCGCACCGCCGTCGAACATGGCCTGCCGTCGTTGCCGTGGGCCTATCCGCAGGCTGGCGCGCATGTGGCGCGTGCGGCGATGACGTACCTGCACAGCCAGGCCGAAGCCGGTAGCGGTTGCCCGCTGACCATGACCTTCGCCTGCGTCCCGGCCCTGCGCCTGCAACCGGAGTTGGCGGACCTCTGGCTGCCGAAGATCCTCAATACCCAGTACGACCCACGCAATGTCGGCATCGCCCACAAGGCCGGCGCCACTATCGGCATGGCCATGACCGAGAAGCAGGGCGGCACCGACGTGCGCGCCAACACCACCCGCGCTTACCCCGTGGGCGCGGGCGGCCCCGGCCAGGCCTACGAACTGGTGGGGCATAAATGGTTCTGTTCGGCGCCGATGTGCGATGGCTTTCTGACCTTGGCCCAGACCGACAAGGGCCTGACCTGTTTCCTGCTGCCTCGGCACCGCCCGGATGACACGCGCAACGAGTTCTACATCCAGCGCTTGAAGAACAAACTCGGCAACTGCTCCAACGCCTCCAGCGAAGTGGAATTTCGCGGCGCCCTGGCGTGGATGGTCGGTGAAGAAGGCCGCGGCGTTCCAACCATCATCGAAATGGTCGCCATGACCCGTTTCGATTGCATGGTCGGCTCCAGCGCCTTGATGCGCCAGGCGCTGACCCAGGCCAGCCATCACTGCGCCCATCGCCAGGTGGGTGGCCGCGTGCTCAGCGAGCAGCCGCTGATGCAGAACGTGCTGGCCGACCTCGCCCTGGAAAGCGAAGCGGCCCTGGCCTTGAGCCTGCGCATGGGGCGCGCCCTGGATCATCTCGATGATGCGCATGAAGCCAAATTTGCCCGGCTGGTCACGGCCGTGGGCAAATACTGGATCTGCAAGCGCGCACCCGCGATGATCAACGAAGCCGCCGAATGCATGGGCGGTGCCGGGTATGTGGAGGACAGTATCCTGCCGCGCCTTTACCGCGAGGCACCGGTGAATTCGACGTGGGAAGGTTCCGGCAATGTGCAGTGCCTGGACGTATTGCGTGCACTGTCCAAAGAGCCCGGTGTGCTTGAGGTGCTGTTTGTCGAACTGGGCGATGGCCACGGCCACAAACAGTTGGCGCGGCATATCGAGCAGTTGAAGGCAGCGTTCATGGACACCCAGGACATCCAGTATCGGGCGCGGCAACTGACCGAGGACATTGCCCTGGCGTTGCAGGCCAAGTTGCTGTTGGAGGCGGGTAATGCGGCGGTGAGCGATGGGTTTATTGCCAGCCGGCTGGGTGAATCGTCGGGGCGCGTATATGGCACCTTGCCGCGTGGCGTCGACGTGGAAGCAATTGTCGCCCGCTCAACCCCGCAATCGCTCTGAATAAACACAATCCAAATGTGGGAGCGGGCTTGCTCGCGAATGCGGGGGGTCAGTAACTGAATAGGTAACTGATACACCGCATTCGCGAGCAAGCCCGCTCCCACATTATTTACCGCATTCCAATCCTGTGGTTTCGGTGAAGCCTGGATACAGGCAAGATAAAGGCCTGCAAGTCAGAACACAGGATGCTTACCGTGACCGAAGCTTTTGTTGTCGTTAAAACCGCCGAAGAAGCCGTGGACCGGCTGGCGGCGCTGCATGAGCGTGCCACTGGCGCGCTCAACCAGGCGCTCAAGCAATACCTCAAGGACCGCGTCGAGCCCGACGCCGCGCAGCGCGCATTGTTTCGCTACCCGGAACTGCGCCTGACCTACCACTGCCACGGTGAAGTGCCACAGACCACTCGGGCGTATGCCAAGGTGCAACTGCCGGGTACCTACAGCGTCACCGTGACCCACCCGGCCGCGTTCCGTAAGTACCTGCTGGAGCAACTGGTGCCGCTGATGCACGACTTCACCGTCACGGTGGAAGTGGGCGTCAGCCAGCAGAACATTCCGTACCCCTATGTGGTGGAGCAGGGCGATGAACTGGCCGGCTCCGGTGTTACCGCCGCGACCCTGGCTCGCGTGTTCCCCAGTACCGACCTGTCTGCCGCCACCGATGGCATTGCCGATGGCCTGTACGACTGGGAAAACACCGACCCGCTGCCCCTGGCCCTGTTCGATGCCGCCCGCGTGGACTTTTCCCTGCGTCGCCTGGTGCATTACACCGGCAGCGACTGGCGCCATGTGCAGCCGTGGATCCTGCTGACCAACTACCACCGCTACGTGGACCAGTTCATCTTGCATGGCCTGGAACAACTGCGCAGCGACCCGCGGTTCATCCGCATGGTGCTGCCCGGCAATGTGGTGATCGACAAGAGCATGGACCACGGCGAAGCCTCGGCCATTGCCGCCGGCGTGGTGTGGCACCGCTACCAGATGCCGGCGTATCACCTGCAAGCCACTGATGGCCACGGCGTGACCCTGGTGAACATCGGCGTGGGCCCGTCCAACGCCAAGAACATCACCGACCACCTGGCTGTATTGCGCCCGCATTGCTGGCTGATGATCGGCCACTGTGGCGGCCTGCGCCAATCCCAGACCATCGGCGACTACGTACTGGCCCACGCCTATATGCGCCGCGACGGAATTCTCGACCGCGTGGTACCACCGAACATCCCGATCCCGGCCCTGGCCGAAGTGCAGTTGGCGCTTCAGCAGGCGGCGGCCAAGGTCACTGGCGAAAAAGGCGAAGAGCTGAAAAAACGCCTGCGCACCGGCACGGTGCTGACCTACGACGACCGTAACTGGGAACTGCGCTGGGCTCAGGAGCGGCCGCTGATCAACCTGTCCCGCGCCGTGGCCGTGGACATGGAAAGCGGCACCATCGCTGCCCAGGGTTACCGTTTGCGCGTGCCTTACGGCACCTTGTTGTGCGTATCGGACAAACCCTTGCACAGCGAGATCAAGCTGCCGGGCTCGGCCAACGCGTTCTATGAGCGTGCGGTCAGCCAGCACTTGAAGATCGGCATCGAAGCGGTCGACCTGTTGCGCACCGAACTCAACTCCCTGCACTCGCGCAAACTGCGCAGCTTCGACGAGCCGCCGTTCCGCTAAGCGGTTGGGATGGTCATTTAGCGGTCAGGCCACTAGCATTGTCGGTCCTGACCGTTAGATGTTCCTTTGCCATGTCCCGTCCCACTCGTCCCGATTCACGTCGCCCTGGCGTGAAACCTCCGCACTCTGCCGCTCGCCGCGTTGCCAAGGCGCCACCGGCCGAGCCGAAGTTGATCCTGTTCAATAAACCTTTCGACGTGCTGACCCAGTTCAGCGACGAAGGCGGGCGTGCGACGCTCAAGGATTTTATTGATATTCCCGGTATTTACCCGGCAGGGCGCTTGGACCGGGACAGCGAGGGCCTGCTGCTGTTGACCAATGATGGTCAGCTACAGGCGCGGATTGCCGACCCCAAGCACAAACTGGCGAAAACCTACTGGGTGCAGGTAGAAGGCGAGCCCACCGAAGAGCAACTGCAACGCCTGCGTGACGGCGTGGAGCTCAACGACGGCATGACCTTGCCGGCCGAGGCACGGCAACTGGATGAACCGGCATTATGGCCGCGCAACCCGCCGGTACGTTTTCGTAAAAGCGTGCCCACCCACTGGCTGGAATTGGTGATTCGCGAAGGGCGTAACCGCCAGGTACGGCGCATGACCGCGGCAGTAGGCTTGCCGACCCTGCGCCTGGTGCGCGTGCGTATTGGTGAGTGGTCGATCGACGGCCTGGATCAAGGCCAGTGGAAGGCGGTGCCGGCGCGCTTATAAGGCGCCGGATTCGATCAGGCCGATCACCACGCTCTTGATGATGAACGCCGCCACGCCCAGCCCCAGCACGAAAAACAGGATGAACGAACCAAAGCGCCCGGCCTTGGATTTCTTCGCCAGGTCCCAGACGATAAAGCCCATGAAAATGATCAGGATGCTGACCAGGCCAGTCATCATCCATTCTTCAAACAGGGCGGGATCGATGTTGTTCATGGGGCTCTTCCGACAAGACAAGCGAGCAGTATACGGCAGCGTCACACCGGCAACATTGACCTGAGTCCTGCACGGTCAAACGGCGGGGGGCCTGATGCCATTGTAGGAGCGAGCTTGCTCGCGAAAAACTCACAGGCGCCGCGTTCATTCAGAAGGCAGGCGTTATCGTTAACGTTTTTCGCGAGCAAGCTCGCTCCTACAGTTGGACATCGTTGTTCTCAGGTGCGCAGGTGGGTGAGGGGCAGTTCGGTGCTGTTCAATACCTGATTGAGCACAAAGCTGGAGCGCACGCTGGTCACGCCTTCAATCCGCGTCAGGTGGCCCAGCAGCAGCTTCTGATAATGGTCCATGTCCGGCACTACCACCTTCAACTGATAGTCCGCATCCATGCCGGTCACCAAACTGCACTCCAGCACTTGCGGCAGGGTGCGGATGGCGGCTTCGAAGTTTTCGAAGCGTTCCGGCGTGTGACGGTCCATGCCGATCAATACATAAGCCGTGAGGCTCAGGCCGAGCATCTTGCGGTCGAGCAGGGCGACCTGGCGGGCGATGTAGCCGTCGTCTTCCAACTGCTTGACCCGGCGTGAGCAGGGCGAAGGCGACAGGCCGATGCGCTCGGCCAGCTCCTGGTTGGAGATCCTCGCGTCGCGCTGCAATTCCGCCAGAATACTCAGGTCGTATCGGTCAAGCTTGCTCATTGGGTTGGCCTTTGTCGTAACTATTGCGGTGAATTATCCATGAAGGGTTAAAAATTGCGCAAGCACTGTTTATTGACGCAATCTTCGCAATCCTCTGCCCGCCCGGCACGCCTATGATTACCAACAGAATCACCGCCTGGACAACAGTCCACAGCAACGCGCCCAATCAGGCCCGTTGCGGCCGCCGCCCCAGCAGGGTTGAGCCGGCCTCCAGGCTGCACACTGTCCACAAGACGGCGTGAGGTGAGCCAACGTCAAAAGCGTTGAGCCAGGACGAAATTCTCAAGGGGTGGCCGACGGGTCACCCCTTTTTCTTTGTGTGCGTTTTGCCTTCAGAAAATAGTTCTCGTGACTGATAACCTGTCTCAGAACCGGGCGAGGCTTTTCCAGTCTCATGATCAAGCCCCAATCCGCAGTGAGGAAAAGCATGAAGCGCATCTGGCGTATGGCAGGTGTTGGTTTGCTGGTGGTCAGCGTCGGCTCCCAGGCGATGGCCGACGAACGCGATAACTCACCGGGCCCGGGGCATGGGCCGCAGGGGCAGCATGAACGGGGCCCCGAAGGTGGGCCGCGGCCGGAGCATAACCTGCCGATCCAGGGCCGGCCCGATACCGTGCGTCAGACTCAGGAGCCGCGCCAGGGTTATTACCGTGATATTCCCAGACGTCCCGATGACAATCGGCATTGGGAGGCCGGCGGCCCTGGTTCGCGTCCGGGTAACGATCGCCCCGGTGATAACCGCTGGCCAGGCCGCCCCGACGGGCATGGCAACGGCTGGGGCCCTGGCCCGCAACATCGCCCTGGTTATGTCATCGACCGTTTTCCCGACCGCAATTACCGCGTGCCTTACCGTGGCCAGGACTACTTTTTCTCCGGTGGCTACTGGTATCGCCCCCAAGGTCCGCGCTACGTGGTGGTGACGCCGCCCTACGGCATCCGCGTGCATTACCTGCCGGACTACGCGCGTGAAGTGTGGGTAGGCGGCTCGCTGTTGTTCCTCGCCGCAGGCGCGTATTACACCTATGAGCAAAGCACCCAGCAATACGTAGTGGTGCAGCCGCCGACGCAGGTGCCATCACCCCAGCCGGCGCCTCAAGGCAACGGCTATGACGTAGTGGCTTACCCGGCCAATGGCCAATCCCCGGCCCAGGTCCAGCAGGACGGCTACGACTGTTATCGCTGGGCGGTGCAGCAAAGTGGCTTCGACCCGCGCACCGTGACTTACGCCCCCGATCCGGCAGTGGTGCAAACCTACCGCCAGGCCCAGGGCAACTGCCTGGGCAGTCGCGGGTATCAGGTGCAGTACTAGGCCTTGTTGCCGGTGACCACTTCCCGTGGGTCGGCGTGCACCAGCACTTCGGCTTTCGGGTATTCCCGGTGAATGGCATCGGCGGCCTGGTCGCTGATGCCGTGGGCCACCGACAGGGTCAATTCCCCCGGCAATTCCAGATGCAATTGCACAAACCAGTGATTACCGGAAACCCGCGTGCGCAAGTCGTGGGCACCCAGTACGCCGGGCACGCCCCGGGCCAGTTCCAGCATGTGCTGGCTGACGTCTGGCGGTAACTCTTCATCCATCAGCACCGCAAAGCTTTCCCGGGCGATCTGGATCGCGCTCCACAGAATGTAGGCGGCGATTCCCAGGCCGAACCAGGCGTCGACCTGATGAAAGCCAAAGCCTGCCAACACCAGCGCAATCAGGATACTGCCATTGAGCAGCAAGTCTGAGCGGTAATGCAGCGAGTCGGCACGCACCGCGTTGGAGCCGGTCTCGCGCACCACGCGGTGTTGCAGCATCAGTAGGGCTACGGTCAGCGCCAGGGACAAAATAATCACGCCGATACTCAACCACGGTGCGCCGACCGGCTCCGGATGCTTGAGCCGTTCATACGCCTGCAGCGCAATCAGCACTGCACTGCCGGCGATAAACAAGGCCTGCGCCATTCCCGCCAGTGACTCCGCCTTGCCATGCCCATAGCGGTGATCGTCATCGGCCGGGCGCAGGGCGTAATGCACCGCCAGCAAGTTCAACAGCGACGTCACGCCGTCGAGCAGTGAGTCGGTCAACCCGGCGAGCATGCTCACCGAGCCGCTGAGCCACCAGGCGATGGCCTTGGTCACAATCAGCACACAGGCCACGCCCACCGAGGCGCGGGTGGCCAGGCGCAAGAGCCTGGCGTGTTCGGGGCTGCTGGTCATGGGCAGCCCTTACGCGGCAGGCTGCAGGCCCAGGGCCGCCAGTTGCTGCACGCTGCCCTTGAACTGGATCAGGCGCGGGTCATCCAGCGGCAAAGTGCGGCCGGTTTCCTTCTGGATGATGCTTTGCAGCTTGGCGTTATCGACCTTGCCGTCGGCGCCGATGGCTTCGTGCAGTTTCTCGGGGGCGACCTGGGCGGTCTTGCCCGGTTCGAAGTAAATGGCGCCCGTGGCAAAGTCGACACCGAAGGCGATCAGGCCGGGGATCACATAAAACAGCAGGCCGAGGGCATCGAGTACCGCGATGGTCGGGTCGATCTTGCCGTCGATCTGGCCACGGCGGTCGGGGTAGAAAATCGACCCGCAGGCGGTAAGTTGGCTCAGCAGGGTAACGGCGAGGACACCGCCGATGACACGGGAAGCGATACGCATGAAAAAGTCTCCTGAACGCATTTGAAGAATGACTATAAGCGAGTCTACAAGGCGATGATGTCCAAATGTGGGAGCGGTGTATCAGCCATCCGATATGTCGCAGACCCACCGCATTCGCGAGCAAGCCCGCTCCCACATCTGACTCTGTTCCCAATGGGATTATGCAGTTCGCCGTTATACTCGCCGCTCTGCTTTGGAGCCAGTATGAATTCGTTGCCGATCGATGATGTTTTACCCGCCCTGCGTGACGCCTTGGCGCATCGCCATGAAGCCGTGCTGGAAGCGCCCCCCGGCGCCGGTAAAACCACCCGCGTGCCCTTGGCCTTGTTGCATGAGCCGTGGCTTGCCGGGCAAACCATCCTGATGCTCGAACCCCGGCGCCTGGCTGCCCGTGCTGCTGCCGAGCGGCTGGCCAGTGAGCTGGGCGAAAAGGTCGGTGAGACCGTGGGCTACCGCATTCGCCTGGACAGCAAAGTCGGCCCTAATACGCGCATCGAGGTGGTCACCGAAGGTATCCTCACCCGCCGCCTGCAGGACGACCCGGCGCTGGATGGCGTGGGCCTGTTGATCTTTGACGAGTTCCACGAGCGCAGCCTCGATGCTGACTTGGCGCTGGCCTTGAGCCTCAACGGTCGCGAGCTGTTTCGCGACGAGCAGCCGCTGAAGATCCTGCTGATGTCCGCCACCCTTGAGGGCGAGCGCTTGGCGGGCTTGCTGGATGACGCGCCGATCCTGCGCAGTGAAGGGCGCATGTTCCCGGTGCAGATGCGCTGGGGCCGGCCGTACCAGGCTGGGGAGTTTATCGAGCCGCGCGTGGTGCAGACTGTCCTCGAAGCCCTGCATGACGAGACCGGCAGTGTGCTGGTATTTCTGCCGGGGCAGGCGGAGATTCGCCGGGTCAACCAGCAACTGGCCGAGGCCTTGGGTGATCGCCCTGATGTGCTGCTATGCCCGTTGCACGGTGAGCTGGACCTCAATGCCCAGCGCGCCGCCATCGACCCGGCGCCGGCCGGCAAGCGCAAAGTGGTGCTGGCCACCAACATCGCCGAGACCAGCCTGACCATCAACGGCGTGCGTGTGGTGATCGACGCTGGGTTGGCGCGGGTGCCGCGTTTCGACCCCGGCAGCGGCATGACCCGCCTCGACACCCAGCGCATCTCCCGCGCCAGCGCCACCCAGCGCGCCGGCCGGGCAGGGCGGTTGGAGCCGGGGGTGTGTTACCGGTTGTGGTCTGAAGACCAGCACGACGGTCTGGCTGCTTATGGCAGTGCGGAAATCCTCGCCGCCGACCTGGCAGGGCTGGCCTTGCAACTGGCCCGTTGGGGCGTGACGCCCAACCAATTGGTGTGGCTGGACGTACCACCGACGGCCGCATATGCCCAAGCTCAGGACCTGTTGCAACGCCTCGGTGCATTGAACGAAGAAAACCTCACCGCCCATGGCCAGAAGATGGCGGAGTTGCCGGCTCACCCGCGTATCGCCCATCTGTTATTGCGTGGCCAGGACCTGGGTCTCGCCGCCACCGCCTGTGACGTGGCAGCCCTGTTAGGCGAGCGCGACATCTTGCGCGGCGGCGGTGCCGATTTGCACAGCCGCCTGGCGCTGATGTCCGGAGAAGAGCGTGCGCGCGGCACTCAAGGTGGCGTGCAGCGCGCCAAGCAACTGGCCCGGCAATACCGTGGCTACCTGCGGGGCAAGGCGACCCAGCCGGTGGACAACCCGGACCACCCGCGCTGGCTCGGCGCCTTGCTGGCACTGGCCTACCCAGACCGCGTCGCCCAGCAACGCCGCCCCGGTGGCGCTGAATACCGTCTGGCCAATGGCCGAGCGGCGCTGTTTGCCGAAGCCGACAGCCTGATGAAACAACCCTGGCTGGTGATCGCCGACCTGGGCAGCCGCCAGGGCCAGCGCGAAGAACGCATCTACCTGGCGGCGGATTTTGATCCGGCGCTGTTCGATACGGTGCTGGCCGAGCAAGTGCGCAACGTCGACCAACTCGACTGGGACGAGCGCGAAGGCGTCTTGCGCGCCGAGCGCCAGCGTAAAGTCGGCGAGTTGGTACTCAGCCGTGAACCCTTGACCGGCCTCGACGAGTCCGCCCGCAGCCAGGCGCTGGTCAACCTGGTGCGCCGCAAAGGCCTGGAACTGCTGCCCTGGACCCCGGAACTGCGCCAATGGCAAGCCCGTGTGATGTTGCTGCGCCAACTGGATGCGGGCAACACCAGCGAGTGGCCCGACCTCAGCGACAAGGCCCTGCTCGCCAGCCTGGAGCATTGGCTGATGCCTTACCTGGGCAAGGTCTCGCGCCTCAGCCATTTCGCCAATCTGGATATTTCCAGCTACCTGCACAACCTGCTGCCCTGGCCCTTGCCCCAACGCCTGGAAGAGCTGGCGCCGCAGCATGTGAAAGTGCCGTCGGGCTCCTCAGTGCGCCTGGACTACAGCGAGCAGCCGCCGATTTTGGCAGTGCGCTTGCAGGAATTGTTCGGGCTGGCAGACACCCCGCGCATTGCCGGCGGGCGCCTGGCCGTGAAGCTGCACCTGCTGTCCCCGGCGCGGCGGCCGGTGCAGGTCACGCAGGATTTGGCGAACTTCTGGCGCAGTACCTACGCCGAGGTGAAGAAGGATTTGAAAGGGCGCTACCCCAAGCATTACTGGCCGGATGACCCGTTGGTGGCCGAAGCGACGGCTCGGATCAAGCCTCGCAAACCCTAACGACAAAGATCCAATAGGTGGGAGCGGGCAATGACCGGCAAATGGTTGGAGATGCGCAACGTGTCTTCCTGCCTCACCTTTGCCTCTACCCGCTTGATGCGCGGGCTGTAGAACAGGTAATCCAAGGTGCGATCCGGCCCGTCCAGGCTTGGGTCGTTGGGGAAGTGCGTCAGCCATTTTTCGCGATCAACCCCGCTGGATTCGCTATTGCGCGGGATCATCGGGTACTTGTCCCACAGCAGGTGCAGCTCGCTGTCCGGCGAATACTGCCCGCGCTTAGCGGCGTCCAGGCGCAGGTATTGGCCCAGTGGCAGCAGGTTGAAATCCCCGCCGATCAACCAGGGCGTGCCCCGGCCTTCGAACTTGTCCAGCAGTTTGGCTGTGGCTTGCACCTGTTGTTGCGCGGCCGAGCGGCCAGGTGCGCCGCCGTCCAGGCGTGTATTGAGCACGGCCAGTTGGCCGCCATCGCTCAAGGGCAGGTAAGTCAGCAGCAACGCAGGTTTAGGCTGGAACTGGCGGCTGATGAAGTTGGCTTCGGCGGCCGGCAGTTGCAGGCGTTCGGCGTGTTCGATCTGGTAGCGGCTGAGTGTCGCCAGCTTGCGCCCGACGCTACCGAAGATAGGCAGGCTGGGCACAAAGTCGGCCTTCCAGTCGAACGCCTGAGTGCTGCACGGGTACAGATCCACCAGGCGCTCCTGCAACAGCGCAAGCTGGTCCTGATAGTGGGAAGGCTTGGCGCCTTCGTCGACTTCCTGCAACAGCAGGACGTCAGGCTGTTCGTCGCGAATCACCCGCGCCACTTCGTCGAGGCTGAACGCCATGTCTTCGACGGTGGGGCGATCGTCCGGGCCGCTGCCATCCGGGGTGTCGTACCAGAACACGTAGTTCTTGCCCGCCAGGTATTGCACATTCCAGGTCATGACCTTGAGCGCCTGCCCCGGCAACAGCGTCGGCGCGCGGGGTGCCACGCAGCTGACGGGCAGGGTTTCTTTGTCGGCAGGGCGCCAGGTCAGGCTGTAGATCAGCGCGGCCAGCAGGCCGGCGATGATCAACAGGCTCAACAGGGTGATGCGCAATAAACGGGTCATCGGCTCGGCTTATATGCGTGTCAGAAGAGCCACGGAGCATATCACCGCACGTCGGCGTCGCCACCGATCAGCATGAATAAACGGAACAACACCACGCTGGTAAACAGTTGCAGGAAGCTGTGGGCGCTGTCCATCAGCAGCCCCAGCAACGGCGCCGGCTCAGGGTACGCCGCTACGCTGGCGCCCTTGAGCAGCCACAACGGCGTCATCACGCACAGCAGGCACACCAGGATGCGCCAGAAATGCCCACGGGTCAGGCGCAGGCTTTCTTTCATCGCCGCTAACGCCGGCATGCCGCGCAATACCAGCAGGTATTCGGCAAACGCCAACACCACCATCAGCCACAAGCCCGGCAGGAAATACAGCGACAGCCCCAGCAGAATCAGCAAGGTGCTCATGGCCGTCAGCAGGGCGAAACGCGGCCACAGGCTCAAGGCCATGGCCCACACATCCTTGGTGCGCGGCGACTCACCGCGGGTGCGGGCGTCGAGAAACAGGATCAAGGCGCCGGTGTACAGCGGGTACACCAACAAACCCACGACCACGCTGTAGCCGGGAAACGCATCCGGGCCCAGCGTGTGGTCCAGCACCTGTTGCAGCAAGGCTTCGAGGATCACCAAGGGCAGGCACAGCTGGACGATGGCGCCCAGGTTGCGCTGGGTAAAACGGAAAGAGTCGCGCAAAACGTCTAACGGATTCATCAGGGTCATCACAGGCCTGGAAGCAGAGGGCGACACTTTAACCGATCAGGCTCAAAGGGGCGCAAACGTAAACCTTGAGTAAAGACCATTGAAACAACTCGTAACATCCCCATAACTGAAACGCCCCTGGCCTGATCACAGGCGGGACGAGAATTTTTTATCGGCAATCTACGAGGTCGCCATGAACAGCGAAGAGCAAACCCTGATCGATGGACTGTTTTCACGGTTGCAGCAAGCCGAAACGGACTCAGCCCCCCGCGACGCCCAGGCCGAAGCGCGGATCAAGGAGCATATGGCTCGTCAACCCGCCGTCGGCTACTACATGACCCAGTCGATTCTGGTGCAGGAACATGCGCTGCAGAGCCTCGACGCGCAGAACAAGCAACAGGCCCAGCAGATCCAGCAATTGCAGGACGAGCTGCAACGGGCCAAGGCCACGCAACCTGCGCCGGCCAGCGGTGGTGGGTTCCTGTCGAGCATCTTTGGCGGCAGCTCCCGTGACCCACAGCCTGCGCCGAGCAACTCAGGTGGCGGCTGGCGTGAGCCGGCGCGGCCCGCTTTTGGCCAGCCAGCGCCGCAACAGAACTACCAGCCACCTCAAGCACCGGTCGCCGCACCAGCCGGCAGTGGTTTCCTAGGTGGCGCCATGAAGACCGCCGCCGGCGTGGCCGGTGGTGTGTTGCTGGCCGAAGGGATCAGCAGCCTGTTCCATCACAACTCGCAGCCCCAGGTGGTGGAAGAGATCATCGAACAACCGGCACCGGCCAGCGATCAAGGCAACTGGGGCAACGACGACCAGCAGTTCGCCGGTAATGACCGCTGGGGCAGTGATAACACCGACAGCGATTATTCGGACGATTCCTCATCCTTTGGCGACGACGATTCTTTCGTCTGACCCACGCAGACCGGAACGCTGCGGCGCTCCGGTCTGATTTTTTCCCGGAAACACTCCCTTGGCTGGCATACTGGCGCCCTTTCCGGGCGCTGGCGCCTGGCTGTCCATGAGGAAGTGCGGTGAAAAAAATTGCGGTGTTCGCCGATGTGCAAAACCTCTACTACACCGTGCGCCAGGCCTATGGTTGCCACTTCAACTACGCCGCCCTGTGGGCTGACATCAGCGCGCGCGGGCAGATTGTCGAGGCGTACGCCTATGCCATCGACCGTGGCGACAGCAAGCAGCAGCAATTCCAGCAGATCCTGCGCAACCTGGGCTTTACGGTAAAACTCAAGCCGTATATCCAGCGCAGCGATGGCTCGGCCAAGGGCGACTGGGACGTGGGCATCACGCTGGACATCATGGACGCCGCCGACCATGTCGACGAAGTCGTGCTGGCCTCCGGTGACGGTGATTTCGACATGTTGCTCGAGCGCATCATCCACAAGCATGGCGTGCGGGCCGTGGCCTACGGCGTGCCGGGGCTGACGGCCAACTCATTGATACGCGCCGCCAGTCACTATGTGCCGATCGAAGGCGCGTTGTTGCTCAAATAGATCGTAGAACGGAGTTGGAACAGGTTTGGAACGTATAGCGGTCATCGACTTTGAAACCACCGGCATCACCCCCAGCAGCCACTGCCGGGCCACGGAGATTGGCGTGGTCATCCTTGAGCGCGGGCAAATCGTGGACCGCTACCAGAGCCTGATGAACGCTGGCGTGCGCATACCGGCGTTTATCGAACAGCTCACCGGCATCAGCAACGCCATGCTGCGCAGCGCGCCACCGGCTGAGCGGGTGATGAACGAGGTCAATGAGTTCGTCGGCACCACGCCCTTGATGGCGCACAACGCCGCGTTCGACCAGAAGTTCTGGGACTTTGAGCTCGGCCTGATCCGCCGCACTCGCCTGCAGAAATTCGCCTGCTCCCTGCTCCTGGCCCGCCGCCTCATACCAGCGGCGCCCAACCACAAGCTCGGCACCCTCAACGCCTACGCCAAACTGCCCCACACCGGCCAGGCTCACCGTGCGCTGGCGGACGCGGAAATGGCCGCCAACCTCACGGCCCACCTGGCCCAGGAACTGCGCCAGACTCACGGCCTGCGTGAACTGTCCCATGACCTGTTGTGCACCTTGCAGAAAGTGCCGGCGGCGAAGATCAATGAACACCTGAAGAAACATCGCGGGTTCTAAGTACGCTGAAGATCCCCATGTGGGGGCGGGCTTGCTCGCGAATGCAGGGTGTCAGTCGCTAAATAAGTTGACTGACGCACCGCCTTCGCGAGCAAGCCCGCTCCCACAGGGGTTATGCGTCGACTATCGAGGCTGTGCGCACTCCAGCGCCTGGTCCATCACCCCGTTCATCACATCATCCGACGCATGGGCCAGGGTATCTTCGAGGCTCAGGTTGTTATTCAGGATAAAAGGCGGCTAGAAATGAAGGATCATTCGACCAGAGCCGAGATCAGCGAAAAAGTGATCCAGCTATTCGTCGATATCATCGGTTTTATCGACCGAAGCGAAGTGACGGAGCAAACCGACTTCATCCATGACTTCGACATCATTGATGACGACCTGACGTGCTTTGTCATGCAGATCAAATGGCAGTTCAAGCTGCAAGCGACGCAGGAGGATTGGGATCACATCACGACCATCAAGCAGATAGTCGATCTGATCGAGCGCAGATCAAGCCCTTTGTAGGAGCGAGCTTGCTCGCGAAGAACGCCAACGGTGACGCTGGCATCCTGAATGCACGCGGCGCCCTCAGGTCTTTCGCGAGCAAGCTCGCTCCTACAGGGGGCGGCGCGCAAGCGGTGAGGCCACTGACGCCATCGCAGGCAAGCCAGCTCCCACAGTTGACCGCGTCGCTCGGGCAGTGCGCGATCGCTCAGCCAGCATTTTTGCCATTGGTGTCCAACTGCCCCAACGGCACCCGCCGCTCTATGGCGCTGGACAAAATAATCGAGGTCTTGCTGAAGCCGAACTTCGCCACCCGGTTAATCAGGTTTTCCAGCTCGGGCATCGAGCCCACCGCCGCTTGCATGATCACGCACGGGTCGCCTGTGACGCGGTGGCATTCGGTCAGTTCGGGAATTTGCGCCAGGGCGTCGTACACCTTTTGGCTGCCATGGTTGGTCAGCCGCAACTCGATCACGCATTGAATCGGCAAACCCACTTTGGATAAATCCACCTTGGCCTGGTACCCGGTGATCACGCCGCTGGCCTCAAGCTTGGCCACGCGTTCGGCCACGGCGGGGGCGGAGAGGTTTACGGTGCGTGCCAGTTGCGCGTAGGAAGCGCGGCCATCTTCAAGCAGGGCGCTGAGGAGCATGCGGTCGTATTTGTCCATGATAAGGCTCCGGTTGCGCATCGCTTTCGAAAGCACGGTTTATAGCCTTGATAACCATGGTTTGAGAAGTGTATTGGCGTTTTAAACAGGTTTTGTAACTTAAGTTTATCCACCTTCGTTTCTAGAATAAGTCTCCCATTTCCTGCCATAGAGCCGCCCAATGCCTGGCCCACGTCGCTTTCCCTTACCGTTGATCGCCGCCTTTTTTGCGTTGTATGTGATCTGGGGTTCCACCTACCTGGTGATCCGCATTGGCGTGGAGTACTGGCCGCCGTTGTTGCTGGCGGGCATTCGGTTTTGCACGGCGGGCGCGTTGATGTACGGCTTTCTCAGGTGGCGCGGGGTGCCGGCGCCGACCTGGCCGCAGTGGAAGGCGGCCGGGATGATCGGCATTTTGCTGCTCACCGTGGGCAATGGTGGCGTGAGTGTGGCCGAACATATGGGCGTGTCATCCGGCGTGGCCGCGCTGGCGGTGGCGACGGTGCCGCTGTTTACCTTGCTGTGTGGGTTTTTCTGGGGCGCACGTAATACACGGCTGGAATGGGCCGGGGTGCTGCTGGGGATCATCGGCATTGCCATGCTCAACATGGGCAGTACCTTGCAGTCGAGCCCACTGGGCGCGGTGTTGCTGTTGATGGCGGCGGCGTCCTGGGCCTTCGGCTCGGTGTGGAGCCGCCACTTGCCGCTGCCCCAAGGCGCGATGGCCAGCGCCGCGGAAATGCTCGTGGCTGGCGTGGCGCTGCTGATCGTCAGCGCATTGTCTGGCGAGCACCTGCAGGCCATGCCGCCGCTGGAAGGCTGGCTGGCCCTGGCGTACCTCACGGTGTTCGGCTCGATCATTGCCTTCAACGCTTATATGTACTTGCTCAAGCACGTCCGCCCGGCGGCGGCGACCAGCTATGCCTATGTGAACCCGGCCGTGGCCGTGTTACTGGGGATTGTGTTCGTGGGTGAGAGCATCGGCCTGGAAGAAGCCCTGGCAATGCTGGTGATCATCAGCGCGGTGTTGCTGATCAGCCTGCCCCAATGGCGCAAGCCCAAACCCGAAATAAGGTAAACTGCCGCGCATTACGCCCTTGCGCTGAATTTTTCCTACGGTAACTACATGACTTTCGCCACCCTTGGCCTGATCGAACCCTTGCTGCGCGCCCTTGAGACGCTTGGCTACCAGACCCCGACGCCGGTGCAGGCCCAAGCCATTCCGGCCGTGCTGGCCGGTCGCGACCTGATGGCCGCGGCCCAGACCGGCACCGGCAAGACCGCAGGTTTCGCTTTGCCGCTGCTGCAACTGTTGACCATGGAAGGGCCGAAAGTCGCCGCCAACTCGGCGCGTGCGCTGATCCTGTGCCCGACTCGCGAACTGGCCGAGCAAGTACACGCCAGCGTTGCCGAGTACGCCCAACATCTGCCGCTGACCACTTACGCGGTGTACGGCGGCGTGAGCATCAACCCGCAGATGATGAAGCTGCGCAAGGGTGTGGACATTCTGGTCGCCACCCCTGGCCGCCTGATCGACCTGTTCCGCCAGAACGCGCTGAAGCTCAACCAGCTGCAAACCCTGGTGCTGGATGAAGCCGACCGTATGCTCGACCTGGGCTTCTCCGAAGAACTGGCGAACATCTATCGCATGTTGCCGAAAAAGCGCCAGACCCTGCTGTTTTCCGCGACCTTCTCCGATGACATCCGCCTGCTGGCCGGGCAAATGCTCAACGACCCGCTGAGCATCGAAGTCAGCCCGCGCAACGTCGCCGCCAACACCGTCAAGCAGTGGGTGGTGCCGGTGGACAAGAAGCGCAAGCCGGAACTGTTTGTGCACCTGATGCGCAAGGGCCGTTGGAAGCAAGTGCTGGTGTTCGCCAAGACCCGCAACGGCGTAGACGCCTTGGTGGACAAGTTGCAGGGCCTGGGGATCAACGCCGACGGCATCCATGGCGACAAACCCCAAGCCACCCGCCAACGCGCACTGGACCGCTTCAAGGCCAGCGACGTGCAGATCCTGGTGGCTACTGATGTGGCGGCCCGTGGCCTGGATATCGAAGACCTGCCGCTGGTGGTCAACTTTGACCTGCCGATCGTGGCCGAAGACTACATCCACCGCATTGGCCGTACCGGGCGTGCGGGCAACACCGGTGAGGCGATTTCCCTGGTGTGTGCCGATGAGGTGAACATGCTCTCGGCCATCGAGATGCTGACCCGCCAGACCCAGACCCGCAAGATGGAACCGGATTTCGAGCCCGAGCACCGCGTGCCGGATACCGATGCCAGCGGGCAGGTGGTGAAGAAGCCGAAAAAGCCGAAGAAGCCTAAGGCCTCTGGCGGTGGCGGCAAGCGCAACCTGGGCAAGTGGGTGGACAGTGGGGAAGTGGCCCCAGCTGAGCCTTCGATCAAGCCGGTGCGCAAGGTGCCGGTGTTTAATACCGGGCCGCGTAAGAAGAAGTGATTTTGCGCTGTGGCTGATGGCCTCATCGCAGGCAAGCCAGCTCCCACCTTTTGAATTGTGAACACAGTCAAAGGTGGGAGCTGGCTTGCCTGCGATGGCGGCCTTAAGTCCACCGCAGCGCTCAGCGGTTAAGCCATTCCAACATCCCCAGCCCAGCCGCCCGGCCACTGGCAAAACAGCCGGTCAGCAAATACCCACCGGTCGGCGCTTCCCAATCGAGCATTTCCCCCGCACAGAACACCCCAGGCAATGGCTTGAGCATCAACCGCTCATCCAGCGCTTCAAACGGCACACCACCGGCCGTGCTGATCGCCTCATCCATCGGCCGCGTCCTCACCAGCGTCAGCGGCAACGCTTTGATATCCACCGCCAATTGCGCCGGATCGGTGAAGTGTTCAGCGGGCGTCAGCTCGCGCAACAACGCCGCCTTCACGCCATCCAATCCCAACTGACTGTGCAAATGCTTGCTCATCGACCGCGAGCCACGGGGCTTGGCCAATGCGGCCTGCACCTTGTCCAACGGCTTGCTGGGCAGCAAATCGATATGCACCGTGGCCGCACCGTCGCGGTTGATCGCTTCGCGAATCGGCGCTGACAAGGCGTAGATCAAGCTGCCTTCAATGCCGGTGGCAGTGATCACACACTCGCCCAGCCGAGGTTTGTCATCTGCCAAGCCAATGGCGACGTTTTTCAACGGTGCGCCCGCGAATTTGCTGACCATCAACTCGCTCCATGCCGACACTTCAAACCCGCAGTTGCTCGGTTGCAGCCGCACATAGGGCAGGCCTTTGCCTTCAAACAGGTTAAGCCACGCACCGTCGGAGCCCAGGCGCGACCAACTGCCGCCGCCCAGGGCCAGTAGCACGGCGTCGCTGTGGACAACTTTTTCGCCCTCCGGGCTGTGGATAAGTAAATCGCCCTCGGCATTCCAACCCGTCCAACGATGCCGGGTGTGGATAACCACACCTTGCTCCCGCAGGCGCTTGAGCCAGGCGCGCAACAGGGGCGCGGCTTTCATATCGGTAGGAAATACGCGGCCAGAGGTGCCGACAAAAGTTTGAATGCCCAGGCCATGAATCCATTCGCACAACGCCTCGGCGCCAAAGCTGCGCAGTAGCGGTGCCATGTGCGGGGCGCGTTCGGCATAGCGCGACAGAAACGTCGGGTACGCCTCGGAGTGGGTGATATTCATGCCGCCCACGCCTGCCAGCAGGAACTTGCGCCCCACCGATGGCATGCCGTCGTACAGGTCCACGCGCACGCCCGCCTGGCTCAAGACTTCGGCGGCCATCAGCCCGGCGGGGCCACCGCCGATAATGGAGACGTGGTGGGCAGAAGTCTGAGGCATGGGCAGGGCTACGGTGATATGAATAGGCCGAGCATTCTACCCGACCACGACGGCGCTGCCTGATCAAAAAACGTACACTTTCCTACAGGCCATACGGCCAAACGCTTGCAGCCGCTTACGCTCAAGTTATCCACAGGCCGTTCCACAGGCATTGTGGGTAACGCTCACACTTCAATGACAGCCTGATGACGTCCATACCCGTTGTGCGCTGTGGTGCAAGATGCCGTGGCGGCGGGCGAGGGCGGGGCGGTCCTTGCTGTAGCCGCCACCGATGACGCCCATCACTGGAATGTCGCGGCCCAGGCAGTGGCGCATCACGCTTTCATCACGGGCGGCGACGCCGGCGTCTGTCAGCTTGAGGTAACCAAGGGCGTCGTCCTTGTGCACATCCACGCCGGCGTCGTACAGCACCAGGTCTGGCTGGTAGAGCGGCAGCAGGTAGTTGAGCGCGTCATCCACCACCTTGAGGTAATCGCCATCGCCCATGCCCATGGGCAGCGGGATATCCCAGTCGCTCTGGGCCTTGCGGGCCGGGAAGTTCTTTTCGCAATGCAGCGACACGGTGATGGCATCCGGCGTGTCGTGCAGGATGCGTGCAGTGCCGTCGCCCTGGTGCACGTCGCAATCGAAGATCAGCACACGATTGACCCGGCCGCTGGCCAACAGGTAATGGCTGATCACCGCCAGGTCATTAAAAATGCAGAAACCGGCCGGATAATCGTAATGGGCATGGTGGGTGCCGCCCGCCAAATGGCAGGCCAGGCCATGTTCCAGGGCCTGTTCAGCCGCCAGGATCGAGCCGCCCACCGCCCGCACCGTGCGCCGGGCCAGGGCTTCGCTCCAGGGCAGGCCGAGGCGGCGTTGGTCTTCGCGGGACAGTTCGCCGCCCATGTAGCGTTCGATATACCCAGGTTCATGGGCCAGGGCCAAAATGTCTGCCGGGCACAGCGACGGGCGCAGCAATTGGCTGTCTTCGGTGAGGCCGCTGTCCACCAGGTGGTCACGCAACAGGCGAAACTTGTCCATGGGGAACCGGTGGTCCGCCGGGAACTCAGGGCTGTAGTCTTCGTGGTAGATCAATGGCAAGGGCATGGGATTTTCTGACGGGAACCTGCGAAGGATCTTAACAGCGCTGTACACTCACGCACATGGCAAGGCAGGGGGACCCATGGAGCCGATACTGGAATTGGAAAGTGCACGCTTGGTGCTGCGCCAATGGCGCGACAGCGACCTGCCGGACTTTGCGCGCATGTGCGCCGACCCGCAGGTGATGCGCTACTTCCCGGCGCAATTGAGCCACTTGGAAAGCGCGGCGCTGATCGGCCGGATACGCGGGCATTTTGCTGAATATGGCTTTGGTTTCTGGGCTTTGCAGCGCAAGGACACCGGTGAGTTTATCGGCCTGACGGGCCTTGCGAATGTCAGCTTCGAAGCCGGCTTTACCCCGGCGGTGGAAATCGGCTGGCGCCTGGCCCGTGAGCATTGGGGCCTGGGTTATGCCAGTGAGGCCGCCTGGACGGCGTTGCGCTGTGGTTTTGACCGCCTGCAACTGGACGAAATCCTGGCTTTCACCACCGAGAGCAATCTGCCCTCACAAAAAGTCATGCAGGCCATCGGTATGCATTACGATCCGCAGGCAGATTTTGAACACCCGAAAGTCGCAGCCGGTGACCCGCTGCGCCCTCATGTTTTATACCGCATCACCCGCGCCCAATGGTTGGACACGCTGCACGGATAAGCAGGCGGTCATGCTCAACAGAAACCTGTAGGAGCGAGCTTGCTCGCGAAGAACGCAAGAGCGCTGCGGTAAACCAGAAGCGCTGCGTCATCGTTAACGACCTTCGCGAGCAAGCTCGCTCCTACAGGTAGATACCGTTTTGCTTTGAGGAGAGTTTCAATGAGCCAAGTATTGGAAGATCTGGTGGACTTGCTGACCCTGGAGCCGATCGAGGAAAACCTCTTTCGCGGCCGCAGCCAGGACCTGGGCTTTCGCCAGTTGTTCGGCGGCCAAGTGCTCGGCCAGTCGCTGTCAGCGGCCAGCCAGACCGTAGACGAAGCGCGGCATGTGCATTCCCTGCACGGTTATTTCCTGCGCCCTGGCGATGCGGCCTTGCCGGTGGTGTACTCGGTGGACCGCGTGCGCGATGGCGGCAGTTTCAGCACGCGTCGTGTCACCGCGATTCAAAAGGGCAACCCGATCTTCACCTGCACGACCTCGTTCCAGTACGACGAAGAAGGCTTTGAGCACCAGACCACCATGCCGGTGGTAGTGGGCCCGGAAAACCTGCCGTCGGAGCTGGAGCTGACCCAGCAGCGTGCGCACCTGATCCCCGAGCACATGCGCGACAAGCTGCTGTGCCCCAAGCCCATCGAAGTGCGCCCGGTCACCGAAAAAGACCCGTTCAACCCGCAGCCGTCCGACCCGGTCAAGTACGTGTGGTTTCGTGCCGACGGGGCCTTGGCGGACACGCCGGCGCTGCATAAATACCTGTTGGCCTATGCCTCGGACTTCGGCCTGTTGACCACCTCGTTGCTGCCCCATGGCAAGACTGTGTGGCAGAAAGACATGCAGGTCGCCAGCCTCGATCACGCGCTGTGGTTCCACGCCGACCTGCGTGCCGATGACTGGTTGCTGTACGCCATGGACAGCCCTTGGGCCGGCAACTCCCGGGGTTTCTCCCGGGGCAGCGTGTACAACCGCGCCGGGCAATTGGTGGCGTCGGTGACCCAGGAAGGTTTGATCCGCCATCGCAAGGATTGGGCATGAGCCTCTGCGACGTTAAGCACTGGGTGTTTGACATGGACGGCACGCTCACGGTGGCGGTGCATGACTTTGCGGCTATCCGCGAGGCGCTGGACATTCCACCCGAAGACGACATCCTCACGCACTTGGCGGCCTTGCCGGCGCAGGAGGCCGCGGCCAAGCATGCCTGGTTGCTGGAGCACGAGCGCGAGCTGGCCCTGGGTTCGGTGGCGGCGCAGGGCGCGGTGGAGCTGGTACAGGAATTGGCCGCTCGCGGTTATCGCCTGGGCATCCTGACCCGCAATGCACGGGAGCTGGCGCATATCACCCTGGAGGCGATAGGCCTGGCGGACTGCTTTGCCATTGAGGATGTGCTGGGGCGCGATGATGCGCCGCACAAGCCGGATCCGGGTGGGTTACTGAAGCTGGCGGCGGCTTGGGACGTAGCGCCCAGCGAAATGGTGATGGTGGGGGATTATCGCTTTGACCTGGATTGTGGTCGGGCAGCGGGGGCCAAGACGGTGTTGGTGAACTTGCCGGAGAACCCGTGGCCGGAATTGGCGGATTGGCATGCCGAGGATTGTGCGGCGCTGCGCCGAATGATTTGAATCGGCTAGCGCAAATACAATTGTGGGAGCGGGCTTGCTCGCGAATGCAGAGTGTCAGTCGCCAGATAGGTTGACTGGTGCACCGCATTCGCGAGCAAGCCCGCTCCCACATTTTTATTGGGTTTCGTCAGTGATTACTGGGCGAACAGCACCTTTTCTCCCTCTGGCGAGGTAAACATCTTGTCCCCGTCATGCCCCACCCCCGGCACTTCTACCAGCCTGTGAGCCAACTGCGGATGCCGCTGCTTGAGATAGTCAAAGTAGTTGTGCCCACGTATCAGCCGGTACGCACCCTGGGTTTCGGCTTCGCAGCTTTTATCCAGCGCCGGGTGGTTGGGGTCGGTGTCCTGCTGGCCCAGCAGGTAAGTGATATCCCGTGACACGTAGGCCTGTTCCAGTTGCTGGGCGCCTCGGTCACCCACGTAATCCGGCAGGTTTTGCATGCCGTACTTCCAGTCGTTGAAGCCTGGGCAACTGGTCGCATCGAACTTCACCGGGCGTTGCGGGCTGAAGTACGCATAGGACGACGGGTTAGCCACCACATACCGCAGGCGGATGCTTTCGGTGTTCAGCAGCGGGTGGTCGTGGCCGGTGAGGGCGAAGCGCTGCACCACTTGGCCGCCACCGGAATGCCCGGCGACCACGATTTCTTTCAGCGCCGGGAACAGTTTGCGGTTGCCCAAGTGCTTGATGATCTGGTCCAGAGCGCCATAAGAGCTGATCTGCCCTGGGCCGGTGGACGCGTCGCCGGCCATCCAGTCGTTGCCCTTCCAACGTAATACGTCGTTGCTCAGGTGGTTGCGCTTCACGTCGGCTTGATTGAGAAACTGCGGTGCGATCACCAGCGTACTGCCGCCCACCCCGGCATGCTCGGCGGCGTCGATGCCGCTTTGCAGGTAGGTTTGCGCATTGCGCAGGCGGCCATGCACGATGATCAATGCGCGCGTGACCTTGGGCAGCGGTTGGCGCCAATCCTGGCTCAGGCCCAGTCTGAGGTCGCCGGCCTCCAGATGAAAGCGATCGGGGCTGACCACCTTGACGCCGTGTTCGGCCGCGAAGGTGCAACAGGACACGAGCATACCCAGCAGTAACCCCAATCGTTTGATCATTTAGAGACTCTTGGCCGCGAAGGTATCGCATTGAGTGATCTGGCCCTGGGCGAAGCCGGTCTTGAACCAGCGCACGCGCTGGGCCGATGTGCCGTGGGTGAAGGAGTCCGGTACCACGCGCCCCTGGCCCTGCTGCTGCAAACGGTCGTCGCCGATGGCATTGGCTGCGTTCAGGGCTTCTTCGATATCGCCGGGTTCCAGCCAGTTCAGGCGTTTTTGCGCATGGTTGGCCCACACGCCGGCAAAGCAGTCGGCTTGCAGTTCCTGGCGAACCAGCAGGCCACCGTCGCCTTCCATCTGCCGACCCTGTTGGCGCGCCGCCTGGATCTTGGACGAGATGCCCAGCAACGTTTGTACGTGGTGCCCGATTTCGTGGGCGATCACGTAAGCCTGGGCGAAGTCACCGGCGGCCTGGAAGCGTTGCGACATTTCCCGGAAAAAATCCAGGTCCAGGTACACCTGCTGGTCAGCCGGGCAGTAGAACGGGCCGCTGGCTGAAGTGGCGCCACCACAGGCTGAATTCACCCGGCCACGGAACAGGATCAGTTTCGGGTTCTTATACGCCAGCCCGTTTTGCTGGAACACTTGGCCCCAGGTGTCTTCGGTATCGCCCAGCACAGCGCGCACAAAGTCGGCTTGCTCATCGTTGGCCGGCGGTGCCTGACGCGGCTGGGTGCTGACCGACGGCGCCTGTTCCATCTGGCCGGTCAATTGGCCGAGGATCTGCATCGGGTCCTGGCCGGTCAGCCAGCCAATGCCGACGATCAGCACGATGGCCGTGAGGCTCAGGCCCTTGCCGCCGCCGAAGCGCATACCGCCACCGCCGCCGCCACTGTCATTACGGGCATCCACCACGTTGTCGCTGCGTCGGCCTTTTTTCCATAGCATGGGAGCAATCCTCTGTGTGCTAACCGTGATTGATTATGGTCGGTATTAACGGCAATAGCCTTCGCCAGTAGCAACGATCAGGCAGTCTTTTTTATCTGCCAGCCACTTCAAACCGGTGGCGGCGCCATCGCCCGCGCGCAACAGCTGCGGGCCGTCGGGGCGGGTGAAGGCGATGCCGTCGTCAGTGGCCTCACCTTTGAAGGTGCCAGCGTCATCGGCATCGAGGCCGTATTGCATGGTCAGCAGGTAGTGGCCGCGGCCAATGCTGTCGTCTTTGGCGATGGTCAGGTGCAAGCCTTCGACACCGATCCACTTGCCAACCCATTTATCGGTGGGCGGGGTCTCTGGCACCAGAGTCGCTTGCACGGAAGCGGGCGCGGGTTTGGGGGCTTCTTTCGGGGCTTTGTCGCAGGCAGCGAGCAGGGCGAGGGCAGACAGGGCAAAGAGGATTTTTTTCATAGCGGCAAGGCCTTGGTTAAAAAGTGTGCAACGCCGGGGCGAGCGTGCAGCGTTGGACTCGGATCCATCGATTTAGTGCGCTGTTCGCCCGGTGTTTGGTTATGCTCTTGGGGCAGACTCCGGCCCGGCTGCTAGATTACCGGGTTGAGCGCTACTTGGTTCAGTGCTCAGCGTCCCGCTCGCCACACAAGAGAATTCAATGACTGTCAGTACCCCGCTCTCCGGCGTCAACCATCCGTTCAAAGGCATCCTGCTGATTGTGCTGGCGACGTTTCTGTTCTCCAGCCACGACGCCTTGTCCAAATACCTGGCCGGGTTTTACCCGATCGTGATGGTGGTGTGGGCGCGGTACATGGTGCACACCTTGCTGATGGCTGGGATCTTCCTGCCGCAATCGGGCCTGCGTGTGTTGCGCAGCAAGCGGCCGGGCATGCAGGTGGTGCGGGCGTTATGCCTGTTGGGCACCAGCCTGTTCTTCACCACGGCGCTGCATTACATCCCGTTGGCCGAAGCCACGGCGGTGAATTTCCTGGCGCCGATCCTGGTGACGGCGCTGTCGGTACCGTTGCTCGGTGAGCACGTGACCCGTGGCCAGTGGCTGGCGGTGATCTGCGGGTTTATCGGCGTGGTGATCATCATCCACCCCGGCGGCGAGTTGTTTACCCCAGCGGTATTGCTGCCGCTGTGCTCGGCGCTGTTCTTCTGCTTCTACCAGTTGCTCACGCGCATCCTCAGCCAATACGACAGCCCCACCACCAGCAACTTCTTCGCCGGCCTGTGCAACACCTTGGTGATGAGTGCGATGGTGCCGTTCTTCTGGCAAGTGCCGACGCTGTGGCACGCGGTGATGATGCTGGCGCTGGGCACCTGCGGGATGACCGCGCACCTGATGCTCACCCAGGCGTTCCGCTTCGCGGCGCCGGCCTTGCTGGCGCCGTTTGGCTATTGCCAGATCGTGTTCGCGGGGTTGTTGGGCTGGCTGGTGTTCAGCCATACCCCCGATATGACCACGGTGGTGGGTATCGGGGTGATCTGCATGAGCGGGTTGGCCGCTGCCTGGCAGCAGCGGCGGCGTTAGTTAAACGTCTACCGTGGGGATCTTGCGCGGCGCCATGAAGTACATCCACACCAGTGCGATGAAATACATCGCCGGGATCAGGGTGAACAAGATCGTGTAGTTGTTGTTGGTTACCGTGAGGATGTGGCCGACGATCTGGGTCATGAACATGCCGCCGATGGCCGCGCACATGCCGCCGAAGCCGAACACCGTGCTCATCATGTGCTTGGGCGTGTAGTCCATCACCAGGCTCCAGATGTTGGCGGTCCAGGCCTGGTGCGCGCCGATGGCCAGGGAGATGGCAAACACCGCGACCCACAGCTGGCTGGAACCGGCCGCCATGATCACGCCGACGATGCAGCAGGCGAACAGCAGCATCGACAACAGCCGCGCCTTGATCGAGTTCATCCCACGGCCAATCAGGAATGACGACAGGATCCCGCCGCCCACGCTGCCAAAGTCGGCGGTGAGGTAGATGATGATCAGCGGAATGCCCATTTGCGTCACGTTGATGCCCAGGTTGTATTGCTGGTTCAAGAACGGCGGCAGCCAATACAGGTAGAACCAGAACACCGGCGCGGTGAGCGAGTAGGCGAGGGCGAAGGCCCAGGTGCCGCGCATGCGCAGGATGCGGCTGAACGGCACACGGGGTTGTTCCGGTTCGACTTCCTGTTGCACGTAATCCAATTCGGATTGTTTAACGGTGGGGTGGTCTTCCGGGTTGTAGTACTTCAAGCCCCAGAGCACCAGCCAGATCCCGCCAAGTGCCGACATGCACAGGAACGCCGCCTGCCAGCCCCACACGTGCAGGATCAACGGCAGCAGCATCGGCGTCATCATTGCGCCGACGTTGGTGCCAGCGTTGAAGATGCCGGTGGCCACTGCACGTTCACCCGCCGGGAACCACAAACGTGTGGTCTTGACGCAGGCCGGGTAGTTGGCGGCTTCGGTCAGCCCGAGGATAAACCGGCAGACCATAAAGCCGACCGCCGAGGTGGCCAGGCCATGGGCGCCGGTGGCCAGGCTCCACAGCAGCACGGCGCAGAAGAACACGCGTTTGACGCCAACCCGGTCAATCAAGCGG
Source organism: Pseudomonas sp. MF6394 (assembly GCF_002018845.1). Classification (NCBI taxonomy): domain Bacteria; kingdom Pseudomonadati; phylum Pseudomonadota; class Gammaproteobacteria; order Pseudomonadales; family Pseudomonadaceae; genus Pseudomonas; species Pseudomonas sp. MF6394. The sequence continues at coordinate 204,754 of NZ_MVOJ01000005.1, read as the reverse complement.
CCTTGCAGCACAAAGCCGATGGCGTAGCCGACCTGGAACCAGAAGTTGATGTTGGCGTAGTCCATCGCCGTCCAGCTCATTTCCTTGGCGAGGATCGGTTGCATCACGCCCAGGGCGGCGCGGTCGATGTAGTTCAAGGTGGTGGCAAAGAACACCAGGGCCAGCATGCCCCAGCGCGTTTTACCCACGGCCAGGGCACCGCGGATCTTGTCGCCGATACCGGCGTGCGGGTTGCCCGGGCGCGCGGCCAGGGCTGGATTTTGCAGAGGCATGAGGTTTGTACCCGTTTTTTGAAATTCTTATGGTGTGTTCTGGGTCTTTGTTACGTGAACGAATTGCCCGGTCGATGGTGCGCAGTGGTTAAAAAGTCGTCAATTCGCCAAAGGGGCTTAGTGTTCGATAATCGCACCAAAAACTAACCGGTTCGTACATTTTAATTGCTGCCTGTAGGCTAGGGGCGAATAATTTGCCACAAACAACAATTGCCGGGAGTCTTCCATGCAACGTTCTATTGCCACTGTGTCCTTGAGCGGCACCCTGCCGGAAAAACTCGAAGCCATTGCCGCCGCCGGGTTTGATGGGGTGGAGATCTTTGAGAACGACTTGTTGTATTACGACGGCAGCCCGCGCGAGGTTAGGCAGATGTGCGCCGACCTGGGCATCGCCATCACCCTGTTCCAACCGTTTCGCGATTTCGAAGGCTGCCGCCGCGATCGCCTGGCGCGCAACCTGGAACGTGCCGAACGCAAATTCGATTTGATGCAGGAACTGGGCACCGACCTGCTGCTGGTGTGCAGTAACGCCTCGGCCGACAGCGTGGGCGACGAACGTATTCTGCTCGATGACCTGAGCCTGCTGGCCGAACACGCCGGCAAGCGCGGCCTGCGCATCGGCTATGAAGCCCTGGCGTGGGGCAAGCATGTGAACACCTGGCAGCAGGTGTGGAACCTGGTGCGCCAGGTCGACCACCCGAGCCTCGGTGTGTTGCTCGACAGCTTCCACACCTTGTCGCTCAAGGGCGACCCGAGTGCCATCGCCCAGATTCCGGGCGACAAGATTTTCTTCGTGCAAATGGCCGACGCACCGATCCTGGCCATGGATGTGCTGGAGTGGAGCCGGCATTTCCGTTGCTTCCCAGGCCAGGGCGAATTTGACCTGGCGGGCTTTCTCGCGCCGATCATCAAAAGTGGCTACAGCGGGCCCTTGTCCCTGGAAATTTTCAACGATGGTTTCCGCGCCGCGCCCACCCGCGCGAATGCGGCGGACGGCTTGCGCTCGTTGCTGTACCTGGAAGAGAAAACCCGCCAGCGCCTGGCGCAGGAAGCACCCGCTGCGCCGGTGGACATCCTGTTTGAAACCCCGGCGGCCAGCGAGTACGACGGGATCGAATTCCTGGAATTTGCCGTGGATGAAAGCCTCGGCGCCAAGCTGAGCAATTGGCTGGAGCGCCTGGGCTTCGCCAAGGCCGGCCAGCATCGCTCGAAGAATGTGAGCCTGTTGCGCCAGGGCGATATCAACCTGATCCTCAACTGCGAACCCTATTCCTTCGCCCACAACTTTTTCGAGGCCCATGGCCCGTCGTTGTGTGCCACGGCGGTGCGGGTCAAGGACAGTGCCAAGGCCCTGGAGCGGGCGGTGGCCTACAAGGGCCAGCCTTATCGCGGCTTGGTCGGCCCCAACGAGCTGGAATTGGCCGCCGTGCGTGCACCGGATGGCAGCCTGATTTACCTGGTCGACCCCAGCGAAGGCGGGCTGTACGACACCGATTTCAACCTGCAGGCGGCCACACCCGCCAGCGGCGGCTTGTTGCGCATCGACCACATGGCCATGGCCTTGCCGGCCGACAGCCTCGACAGTTGGGTGCTGTTCTACAAGAGCCTGCTGGATTTCGAAGCCGACGATGAAGTGGTGTTGCCCGACCCTTACGGCCTGGTGAAAAGCCGTGCATTGCGCAGCCGCTGCAGCTCTATTCGCCTGCCGCTGAACATCTCCGAAAACCGCAACACCGCGATTTCCCACGCGCTCTCCAGCTATCGCGGTTCGGGCGTGCACCATATTGCGTTTGATTGCGCGGACATTTTTGCGCAAGTACGCCGGGCCAAGGAAGCCGGTGTGCCGCTGCTGGATATCCCACTCAATTACTACGACGACCTCGCGGCGCGCTTCGATTTTGACGATGAGTTCCTCAGCGAGCTGGCGTACTACAACGTGCTGTACGACCGCGACGCCCAGGGCGGTGAGCTGTTTCATGTGTACACCGAGCCGTTCGAAGGGCGGTTTTTCTTCGAGATCATCCAGCGCAAGCACGGCTATGCCGGCTACGGCGCGGCCAACGTGGCGGTGCGTCTGGCGGCGATGGCCAAGTCACGCAGCGGTGCGGTGCGCCAGGCCCGTTTATAAGGGCAGGGTGGGTGCTTCCTTCGGGGAGCGCCGCGGCCCATAATCAGCGCCTGCACAACAATGGCCGTGAGCGCACCATGACCTCGAGTCCCGATCTCCCCGCGGTAGCTGACGCACCGCGCAAGAGTCGCAAGAACAATCCGGAAAAGACCCGCGAAAATATTCTGCAAGAAGCCATTGTCGAGTTTGTTCAGCAGGGCCTGGCCGGCGCTCGTGTGGACGCCATCGCCGAGCGCATCCATACCTCCAAGCGCATGATCTATTACTACTTCGGCAGCAAGGAGCAGCTATACGTCGAAGTGCTGGAGAAGCTCTACGGCGATATCCGCAACACCGAAACGCGCATGAACCTCACGGCTCTGGAGCCGCGTGAGGCGATTCGCCGGTTGGTGGAGTTCACCTTCGATCACCACGACCAGAACGTGGATTTCGTGCGCATCGTCAGCATCGAAAATATCCACAACGCCGAGTACGTCAAGCGCACCGAGACCATCAAGGCGATGAACAGCAAAATCCTGGAAGGGCTGGGGGAGACCTTGCGCCGCGGGGCTGAGTTGGGGCTGTTTCGCGAAGGGCTGGAGCCGCTGGATGTGCACTTGCTGATCAACTCGTTCAGCTTTTATCGGGTGTCCAACCGGCACACCTTCAGCGAGATTTTCCAGATCGAGCTGTCGGATGAGGCGATCAAGCAGCGCCATCGGGAGATGATTTGCGAGTCGGTGCTGCGCTACCTGCAAGCCTGAGAACACCCGTTTTCAAGACCGAATTCAGCTTGCCCCAATGTTGTAGGAGCGAGCTTGCTCGCGAAAAACGTCAACGATAACGCGTGCTTGCTGAATGAACGCGGCGCCTGTGAGTTTTTCGCGAGCAAGCTCGCTCCTACAGCGTTGGGGCACACCCACATTTTGATGGGGTTGCATCCCTAGATATTCATGCTCTGGAAATGCGCCAGCATCCTGTCTGCATCCGCCACTTCACCGCTGAACAACTCAAACGCCTTCACCGCCTGAAACACCGCCATATTGCCGCCATCCAACGTACGGCAACCCAAGGCGCGAGCGTCACGCAGCAGTTGGGTTTCCAGCGGGAAGTACACGATCTCCGCTACCCACAATTCGGCCCGCAACAACGCCGCTGGCACCGGCGTGCCGGGCAGCTTGGCCATGCCCATCGGCGTGGTGTTCACCAGGCCATCGGCCTCGGCCATGGCGTTTTCCAGGTGGCTGCCGACTTGAGCGCTACCGGCACCGAACTGCCGGGCAAGGTTATCCACAAGGTCCTGGGCGCGGGTGCGGTCGACGTCGAAGATGCTCAACTGCTCCACACCTTCTGCCAACAGTGCATGGGCCACCGCCGCGCCCGCGCCACCGGCGCCCATCTGCACCACGCGTTGGCGCGGCACGTTGTGCAAGTTGCGCCGAAAGCCTTCGGCGAACCCCAGGCAGTCGGTGTTATGGCCAATGCGCTTGCCATCCTTGAACACCACGGTATTGACCGCGCCAATGCCCCGGGCCTCATCGGAGAGTTCATCGAGCAGCGGCAGGATCGCCTGCTTGCACGGGTAGGTAATGTTCAGCCCGGTGAAGTGCATCAGCTCGGCGGCCCGCAATAGTTCCGGCAGGGCGTTGAGGTCCAGGTGCAACGGCTCCAGGTCGATCAGGCGATACAGGTAGCGCAAGCCCTGGGCGTCGCCTTCCTGTTCGTGCAGTGCCGGGGTACGTGAGGCCTGGATACCGGCGCCGATCAGGCCGGCGAGAATGCGTGGTTTCATCAGGTGCGTCCCTTCAGCGTATGGCTGAAATGTTCCAGGGCCAGGTGGTAGCCATGGCTGCCAAACCCGGCCAGCACGGCCTTGGCGATCGGTGACACAAACGAGTGATGACGAAAGGCTTCACGGGCATGCACGTTGGATAAATGCACTTCGATCACCGGCACTTCACTGGCTACCAGGGCATCACGGATCGCGACTGAGGTGTGGGTCCAGGCCGCCGGGTTGATCACGATACCGGCGCAGCGGTTGCGGGCGGCGTGGATCCAGTCGAGCAATTCGCCCTCGTGGTTGGTCTGGCGAAACTCGATGGTCAGCCCGAGTTTGTCGGCGCTGCGGCCACACAGGGCGGCAATGTCGGCCAGGGTTTCATGGCCATAAGTGGCAGGCTCGCGGGTGCCGAGCAGGTTGAGGTTGGGGCCGTTGAGCACCAGCACGATGGGCGGCATAGAGGCTTCTCCACAGTTCTTATTGGTTGTGGAGTCAAAATGTACTGGTTGGTTAATTTGGTCAATGGATGGCAGCGGATCTGTTCGGTGATCGAACGTTTAATCAAGGCAAACGCTCGGCTCAATCGGATTAGATATCAATTGAAAACCATTCTCGACAACGCTTAAGATGCCCGCCTGTTTCCTTAACATTCCAGGGAGTCGGTTTGTCGGACGTGGATCTCAAGGGCCTGTTTCTCAAGCACGCTGATACGCTGCGCGGTTATCTGGCCCGCAGAGTACGGGACCCGCAATTGGCCGCAGACCTGGTGCAGGAGAGCTTCCTGCGCCTGGCAGAAAAACCGGCCGGTGAGCGTATCGACAACTCCCAGGGCTATCTCTATCGAACGGCGAGCAATCTGCTGATCGACCATATTCGCCAGGAAGCACGGCGCAAGACCGACACCGTGCCCCACGAGGCGCTGGCCGAGATTGAAGATGACGTGGCCGGGTTGGAGGCTCAGGCAATGGCGCAGCAACAGCGGCAGGCATTGAAGCAGGCGCTTTCGGAATTGCCGGCGCGCACCCAGCAGATTTTCCGCTTGAACCGTATCGAAGGCATGACCCACGCTCAGGTCGCCCGGCATCTGGACATCAGCGACAGCAGCGTGCAAAAGCATCTGGCCAAGGCCCTGGCCTATGTGATGCAGCGCTTGCAGGAAGGCGAGGTGACGCCATCCGACGAATGAATTACCGAAAAACGCCAGGCCAGACGTCACAGCGTCTATATAACGAGAATTCGAGATTCACACGTGAATAGCCAGGGACCGCAACAGCACAGCATTACCGAGGCGGCCGCCGAGTGGGCGGTGCGCCTGCACGCCGGTGCCTTGAGCGAACAGGAACAAGCCGAACTGCGCCAGTGGATCGCCCGCGACAGCCGCCACGAAGCGGCCCTGCGGTTTGCCGAGCAGACCTGGGCGGCGCTGGGCGAGGTGCACAAGGACGAGGGTGTACACAGACAGCGCCCGCCCGCGCCCGCTATACCCTTGCGCCGCGCCAAACGTCGAAGGCCGTGGCAACGTGCGGCCGCCGTGGCGCTGGTGCTGGTGGCGGCGGGCATCGGCTGGGTGCGCGGGCCGGATGCCTTGCTGCGCTTGCAGGCCGACTACGTCACCCACAAAGGCGAAGTGCGCACGGTGCACCTTGCCGATGGCAGCGTGGTGGAGCTGGATTCCGGTAGCGCCATTCGCCTTGAGTACGACGGCGTACAGCGCGGCGTCAACCTGCTCCAGGGCTCGGCGATTTTTCAGGTGGCGCCGATGGCCGGCGAAGAAACCCGACCGTTCGTGGTGCACAGTGCCGGCGGCCAGACCCGGGCGCTGGGCACACGGTTTGTGGTCGAACGTGAGCGCGAGAGCCAGGCCTGGGTGGGCGTGCTGCAACACAGCGTCGAAGTGTCAGTGCCGGCTTCACCCAGAAACGGCCCTGCCGAGCAGGTCCTGCAACAGGGCCAGGCTGCGCGCTACAGCCCCCAGGACGGGGTGGTCAGCCTGGATCAGTTTGATGTGGATCGCGCCACCAGTTGGCACCGTGGTGTGTTGATCTTCGACCGGCAGCCGCTGGCCAAGGTCATCGAGCAACTCAACCGTTACCGCCCCGGGCGGGTGGTGTTGGCTAACGCGGACCTGGGCGAGCGCGAAGTCAGCGGCGTCTTCCGCCTGGACATGCTCGACAGCGCCCTGGCCACCCTGACCCAAGAGCTTCAAGTGCAACGCGTGGAGCTGGCTGGCCTCAGCCTGATCTACTGACCTTCCCCCGTTAAAAACCGATGCCCCTGTAGGCGCGAGCTCGCTCGCGAAAATACCAGGGCACCGCGTTTTCGTTGACGTTCTTCGCGAGCAAGCTCGCTCCTGCAAAAAATATTACTGACTTCCCGCGCCTCGCACGTCTTGCTAGGTGAGAAGTATTCGCATAAACAAAAAATGCTCAGCGCAGGGATCACCACCAATGTCAGCACTCACCAAGGGGCGTACCACCGGCAGCCGCTTAGCCCTGGCCATTCACCTGGGGTTGTTCACCGTGGCCGTACCGGCCTATGCGCAGCCTCCAGCTGCCACGGCTCAGTCCGCCGTGTTGACGTTCGATATCCCTGCGCAATCCCTCGGCAGTGCGGTGCTGGCGTACGCTGACCAGGCCGGCCTGCAAGTGCTGTTCGACAGCCAGCGTCTGCACGGGCTGAGCAGCACCGCGCTCAAGGGGCGCTTTGACGTGCAGGAAGGCCTGGGCCGCCTGCTGGGTGCCGCCCCGGTGGAGTATCGCTTTACCGGCGATCGCCAGGTCACCCTTACCCGGGTCGAGCAACAGGCCGGTGCCCTGGCCTTGGCCACCACCACGGTCACCGGCCTGCACCCGCAGGATTGGGTGTATTCAACTCCGCGCGCGGTGAGTGTGGTGGGGCGCGAACAGCTGGATCGCAACCCGCCGCGTCATGCCGCCGAGATGCTGGAAGAGGCGCCGGGCGTCTACTCCGCCGTCAGCCAGCAAGACCCAGGGGTGTCGGTGAATATCCGCGGTATCCAGGACTATGGCCGGGTCAATATGTCGGTCGATGGCATGCGCCAGAATTACCAGCAAAGTGGTCACCAGCAACGCAATGGCACGCTGTATGTCGACCCGGAGTTGCTGTCCGAGGTGGTGATCGAAAAGGGCGCGACCTCCACCCAGGGCGGTGCGGGGGTGATTGGCGGGGTGGCGAACTTCCGCACGCTTGAAGCCGCTGACCTGCTCAAGGATGGCAAGCAAGTCGGCGGGCGCATTCGGCTCACCTCGGGGCTGGGTGGGCGCAGCAACGGCACGCACTTTATCGGCAGTTCGGCGTTTGCGGTGGGCACCGATGTCTGGGACATGCTGGTGGCCGCCAGCGAGCGTCACCTCGGTGATTACAACCCCGGTACCCGGGGCAGCATTGGCGAGTTGCGTACTGGCGCGGCGTACATGCCGGCGAGTGAGGAGCGGATCAAAAACACCACCGTTGCCTATTCGGGCTCGGTGATGCGTTCACGCTTGCTCAAGCTGGGGCTCAGTCTTCCGGTTGAGCAGCGCCTGCAACTGAGCTACCTGGTCACCGAGGTCGACTACGACGACGTCAATATGATGACCGCCGAAAAGCCCCAGTTATGGGAAAAGCTCGGCAGCAGCAACGTCAAGGCGCAGAACTTCGCGCTCGATTACAGCTATGCGCCAGACAACCCGCTGATCGACTTCAAGGCCAAGCTCTACCATGTGGATACCCGCAACGACCAATCCACCCTGGCCCGGGGTATCAACAAGGCTTACGACGTCACCTATCAAACCAATACCTACGGCGCGCAGGCGCAGAACATCTCGACCTTTGCCCTTACGGAGCTGGCCACCCTCAAGGCCAACTATGGGTTGGAATTTTTCTACGACAAGGTCCGACCGGACTCCAACCAGGGGGTAGAGGCGGGCTCGGCGCTGACGGCTTCGGCGGCAGAGAGCATCACGCCCAAAGGTGATCGCGCCATGGGCAGCCTGTTCGGGCGCCTGGACTTCGACTACGACGGTTGGCTGAACCTCAACGCCGGCTTGCGTTATGACCGTTATCGGCTGCGCGGCGATACCGGCTTGAACACCCGTACCTTCATCATTGGCACCACTCGCCAGATCAGTGTGCCCACCACTTATGACGTGGATCGCGAGGAGGGCCGTTTTTCGCCGACGTTTGGCTTGTCGGTCAAGCCGGGTGTGGAGTGGCTGCAACTCTTCGCCACCTATGGCAAGGGTTGGCGCCCGCCGGCTGTGACCGAAACCATGGTCAGCGGCCGGCCCCACGGCGGCGGTTCGGAGTCGATTTTCCCCAACCCTTACCTGAAGCCGGAGCGGTCCACGGCGTGGGAAGTCGGCTTCAATGTGCTCAAGGAAGACCTGCTGTTTTCCGATGATCGCATGGGCATGAAGGTGTCCTACTTCAACACCCGGGTCGATGACTTTTCCTATATGGCCCTGGGCGTGCAGCCGCCGGGTTATGGCAACGTCAATATCGGCAGTGCGGCCTATGTGAACAACCTGGAGACCACGCGTTTTCGGGGGCTTGAATACCAACTCGATTACGACGCCGGTTTTGCCTACGGCCAGTTCAACTACACGCGCATGCTTGGCAGCAATCAGTTCTGCAGCAAAACCGCGTGGCTGGGCGGCGTGACCAAGACCCAGAAACGCCCGGGTAACCGTGCCCCGGTGGACGCGATGGTGCCGGACGACGCAGCCAATGCCGGCGTGGGTTGCAGCGCGATCCTCGGCTCCTCCGAACACATGCCCATGGACCGCGGCACCGCCACGCTGGGCGCGCGGTTCTTTGAACGCAAGCTGGACGTGGGTGTGCGTGCCCGCTACAGCGCCGGCTACTACGTCAAGGGCGCCGCCGGGGTAACCACCTCGCAAACCGGCGTCTACCCCGCTGACTGGAAGCCCTACACCGTCTACGACCTGTATGGCAGCTACCGCGCCACCGACCAATTGACCCTGCGCCTGGCCATGGAAAACGTCACCGACCGCGCCTACCTGGTGCCGCTCGGGGATGTGCTGGCCTTCACCCTGGGCCGTGGGCGCACCGTGCAGGGCACCGTTGAATATCAGTTCTGACCGCTTTTGCCCAGTGACGGGCAAAACCACAGCAGGCACCGGCTTGCTGGGGAGTGACCACCCAATGACTTGGAGTTTTGCATGAGCATTTCTATTTCATACAGCACGACCTACGCCGCCAGCACCGTCGCCCAATACCTGAACGACTGGTCGGCTTACTTTGGTGATCTCAACCACCGTGAAGGTTCGGTGAAAGAGGGTGTGAACACCGGTGGTTTCAACCCGGGGCCGTTCGATGGCACCCAATATGGCGTGACAAGCAGCGTCAGCGATGCGGCAGTGGTGGCTGAAGGCAGCCTGCATTACACCCTGTTCAATCCGCCGACCCACACGCTGTGGGGTTCGCTCGACGGCCTGACCCTGGGCGATACCCTCGCCGGCGGCGCGAGCAGCGGTGGTTACACCATCGCCAACCAGGAGGTCAGCTTCACCAACCTGGGCCTGTCGAGCCTGCAATCCGAAGGCCGCGATGGCCAGGTGCACAAAATCGTGTACGGCCTGATGAGTGGCGACAGTTCGGCGCTGGCCTCGGCCATCGACACCCTGCTCAAGGGCATCGACCCAAGCCTGTCGGTCAACTCCACCTTCGATCAACTGGCCGCTGCCGGTGTGGCCCATCAGGAGCCGGCTGCATTTGCAGCTGCCGATGTGGGCCTGGTGGGTATTCAGGACGCGCCGCACGACTTCGCCCTGGCCGCCTGATGCAAAAAAGCCGATGAAAGATCGCTCTTTCATCGGCCTTGCTCGAACACCGTCGCCGCCCGAGTGCTTGCAGGCCAGGGCGGCGGCGGCTGCAAATTCTGTGGGCGCGCCACAGGTGCTGTCAACGCACCGGGCGGGCCCTTGCTTGACTCTTCAATGGGATGCCCTTCATGACTCGGCCCGGTGCCAAGCGCGCGAATGAGATGCTGGCTGCACTCACCGCCTATAAAAGCGCCTTCTTCAACATTGGTTTGTTCTCGGCGGTGATCAACCTGCTGATGCTGGCCCCGGCGCTGTACATGTTGCAGGTGTACGACCGCGTATTGGCCTCGGGCAACCAGATGACCCTGCTGATGCTGACGCTGATGATCCTCGGCCTCTTCGGCTTGATGGGCGCGCTGGAGTGGGTGCGCAGCCAGGTGGTGATTCGCCTCGGTACGCAGATGGACATGCGCTTGAACCAGCGTGTATTCGACGCCGCCTATGAAGCCCAACTCAAGGGTGGCACCCAAGCGGCGGGCCAGGCCCTGCACGACCTGACCACCTTGCGCCAGTTCGCCACCGGCCAGGCGTTGTTCGCCTTTTTCGATGCGCCGTGGTTTCCGGTGTACCTGCTGGTGATCTTCCTGTTCCACCCCTGGCTGGGCCTGCTGGCATTGGGTGGGGCGTTGCTTCTGATCGCATTGGCCTGGGCTAATCATTATGTCAGCCAGGCACCGATGGCCCTGGCCAGCCAACTGTCGATCAGCGCCAGCCAGCAGGCCACGGCCAACCTGCGCAACGCCGACACCATTGAAGCCATGGGCATGCTCGCCACCTTGCGCGGGCGTTGGTTCAGCCAGCACCAGGCGTTTCTGGTGCAGCAGAACCTGGCCAGTGAAAAGACTGCGGTGGTCACGGCCTGGTCCAAGGGCGTACGCCTGGCCCTGCAATCGCTGGTGCTGGGCCTGGGCGCCTGGTTGGCGGTCAACGGCGACATAACGCCGGGGATGATGATTGCCGGCTCGATCCTGATGGGACGTGTGCTCAGCCCCATCGACCAGTTAATCGGCGTGTGGAAACAATGGGGTTCGGCGCGCCTGGCCTATGAGCGCTTGTCGTTAATGCTGCAGGACAACCCGGCGCGGCCGGTGCGCATGAGCCTGCCCGTGCCCAAGGGCCAGGTGAGCGTGGAGCAGATCAGCGCCTGCGCGCCCGGCAGCCGACGTCCGGCGTTGGCAAACCTGGGTTTCAGCCTGCCGGCGGGGGATGTACTCGGTGTTATCGGCCCATCGGGGTGCGGCAAGTCCACCCTGGCGCGGGTGCTGGTGGGGGCCTGGGCACCCTTGGCCGGCAAGGTGCGCCTTGATGGCGCCGACCTGGCCCTGTGGGACAAGCAACAACTCGGCCCGCATATCGGTTACCTGCCCCAGGACATCCAATTATTCGCCGGCAGCATCGCGCAGAACATCGCGCGTTTTGAAGCGGTGGAGGCCGATACCGTCCTCGCCGCCGCGCAGATGGCTGGCGTGCATGAGTTGATCCTGCAACTGCCCCAGGGCTACGACACGCAACTGGGGGAGGGCGGCGCGGGCTTGTCCGGCGGGCAAAGGCAACGGGTGGCCCTGGCGCGTGCGCTGTATGGGTTACCGGCACTGATCGTGCTGGACGAACCGAACGCCAACCTCGACGAAGTGGGCGAACAGGCGTTGTTGCAGGCCATTGCCCAGCTCAAGCAGCAGCGCCGCACCTTGATCCTGATTACCCACAAACCCAACGTGCTGAGCCTCACCGACCAGTTGCTGATCCTCAAGGACGGCCAGATGCAGGCCTTCGGCCCTACGGCGCGAGTGCTGGAGGCGCGGCAAAAAACTGCGGCAAACAAACCGGTCTCGACCATGAGCATGAGCTACCGCCTCGGTGCAGGAAAACCCGCATGAGCCAGAGCAAGCCCATTTTGCTCAGTGACCCGTCTAACGTGCTGGCGCTGGATGACAAAAAATACTCACGCCTGGGTTGGTGGCTGGTGCTCGGCGGCTTTGCCGGGTTCCTCGGCTGGGCGGCGCTGGCGCCGTTGGACAAGGGCGTGGCGGTGCCGGGCAAGGTCATGGTGTCGGGGCATCGCAAGACGGTGCAGCACCCATCGGGCGGGATCGTCGAGCGTATCCAGGTGCGTGACGGTGACCGGGTCAGCGCGGGCCAGGTGTTGTTGCGGTTGAAGCAAACCCCGTTGCGCGGGCAGATGCAGTCATTGCGCAGCCAATACCTGGCGTCGTTGGCCAGCGAAGCGCGCTTGAGTGCCGAGAGTGAAGGCTTGCAGACCATTGTGTTCAGCCCCGAGCTGCTGGCCGATCCCGACGCCGCGAACACCCTGAGCCTGCAACGCCAGCTATTCAACAGCCGTGCCCAGGCACTGGCTACCGAACAGGCGGGCCTGCGTGAAACTATCGCTGGCTTTGAAGCGCAGTTGCGCGGCACGCGGGCCTCCCAGGCAAGCAAGGTTTTGCAGCGCGCGGCGTTGAATGAGCAGCTTCAGGGGCTGCGCGAGTTGGCGCGTGAGGGTTATATCCCGCGCAATCGCCTGCTCGACAGCGAGCGGCTGTACGCGCAAATCGACGGTGCCATCGCTGAGGATTTTGGCCGTATCGGCCAGTTGCAGCGCCAGGTACTGGAACTGCGCCTGCGCATCCGCCAGCTCGGCGAGGACTTTCAGAAAGACCTGCGCAGCCAGTTGGCCGAGACCCGCACCCGCAGCGACGACTTGCGCAATCGCCTGGCCTCTGCCGAATTCGAACTGGCCAACAGCCTGGTCCGCGCACCGGCGTCTGGCGTGGTGGTGGGGTTGCAGGTGTACACCGAAGGCGGGGTGATCCAGCCCGGCCAGACGCTGATGGACATCGTGCCCGAAGGCGAGCCACTGCTGGTGGAAGCACGGGTGCCGGTGCAGATGATCGACAAGGTGCACCCAGGCTTGCCGGTTGAATTGATGTTCTCGGCGTTCAACCAGTCCACCACGCCACGGGTGGCGGGCGAAGTCACCTTGGTCTCGGCCGACCGCCAGGTCGATGAGCGCACCGATGAGCCGTATTACACGCTGCGGGCCCAGGTCAGCGCGGCGGGTATGCAGCAACTGCACGGCGTGCAGATCCGCCCGGGCATGCCAGTGGAAACCTTCGTCAAGACCGGTGAGCGTTCGATGCTCAACTACCTGTTTAAACCCTTGCTGGATCGCACCCATATGGCCCTGGTGGAAGAATGAAGGCGTTGTTGTTCACCCTCTGTTTAAGCTGTACACCGGCGGCGCACGCCCTGGGGTTGTTGGATGTGTATGACTTGGCGCTGCGCAACGATCCAACCTTTCAGGCGGCGATTCAGGAGCGCGAGGCCGGTGAAGAAAACCGCGTGATCGGTCGGGCCGCATTGCTGCCTAACCTGTCATGGAGCTACAACAATTCGCGCAATGAGTCTGAAGTGACCCAGAGCACGGCAATCGGAAATGTCAGCAGCGACCGCAATTACCGCAGCTACGCCTCGGCCCTGACCTTGCAGCAACCGTTGCTTGATTACGAAGCCTATGCGCGTTTTCGCCAAGGCACCGCCCAGGCGTTGATGGCCGACGAGCGCTTTCGCGGCAAGAGCCAGGAACTGGCCGTGCGGGTGCTGAGCGCCTACAGCCAGGCATTGCTGGCACAAGAGCGCATCGCGTTGAGCCGTGCCCAGAAACGTGCGTTTGCCGAGCGCCTGCAACTCAATGATCGCCTGCTCAAAGGCGGTGAGGGCACGCGGACCGATGTGCTCGAAACCCAGGCGCGCCTGAGCCTGGCCCAGGCCGAAGAAATCGAAGCCATGGATGCCCAGGACAGTGCCTTGCGTGAGCTGGAAGCCATTGTCGGCCAGCCGCTGCACATCGAAGAGCTGGCGCCCCTGGCGCGTCAATTCGAGATCGCGCCGCTTGAGCCCCATCGTTTTGAAACCTGGCGTGAACTGGCCATGGCCAATAACCCCGAACTCAAGTCCCAGCACCACGCGCTTGACGTGGCCTCGTATGAGGTGGAGCGCAAGCGCGCCGGGCACCTGCCCAAGGTCAGTCTGTACGCGACCAGTCGCAAAACCAGTTCCGATTCAGAAAGCAGCTACAACCAGAAGTACGACACCAACAGCGTCGGCATCCAGGTCAGCCTGCCGCTGTTTGCCGGTGGCTCGGTCTCGGCCTCCACCCGTCAGGCGGCTAACCAACTGTCTCAGGCCCAATACGAGCTGGACGCGCAAACCGCTGCGACCTTGGTGGAGTTGCGCAAGCAATTCAACCTCAACACCAGCGGCGCGGCCAAGGTGCGCGCCTATGAAATAGCAGTGAGTTCCGCCACGGCGCTGGTGAGCGCCACGAAGAAAAGCGTCAGTGGCGGCGAGCGGGTCAACCTCGACGTGCTCGACGCCGAGCAGCAACTGTTCACCGCCCGCCGCGACCTGGCCAATGCCCGTCATGCGTACCTGCTGGCGCGCATTCAGTTGAAGTATTACGCGGGGTTGCTGAGCGAGCAGGACTTGCGGGCGTTGGCCGGGTATTTCCAACCCTCGGCATGAGTGGTTACAACCCGGCATTCGCCGGGTTTTTTATGGTGACTAATCTGTGAAACAGCTTCGGGAATAGGAGCCGGTTGTCGGGTGGCAGAGGGAAATTGTTACCTGGCGGAAAATAACCTAACGGATGGGTTACGATGAGAGTAGGTGCTTACAAAGGCTATGTCATTTCGGTGTTTATCAGGGATGAGCATTGCCCGCCCCATGTGCATGTCAGGGGCAAGGGATGGGATGCGCGGTTTCGTTTCAGTTTCCTGGATGGGGAAGTTGAGTTGTGGGACGTAGAGCCTGAACGGAGGCGGCCACCCATAGCACTTCTGAAAGAGATACGCGGGGCGATCATGCAGCGGCACTACTTGGCGCGGGCCCGCAGGATCTGGTGGGAAAAACTGCAGACGGTTTGCCTGGAGAATCATTCCTGGAATTGGGACGCTGGCGAGTTGGTCCGGGGTTGGTCATTCGACAAGGTGTCTACGTCATCGCGAGCGCCAGGCACGACGTCGTAGCGCAACGGACAATTTTGAATCTGGTAAGAGCGCCAGATTGCGTGGGGATTAATTTATGAAAATCATAAAAGCCAAAGTCACACCTTATGTACCTCTCACTGAAGCCGACGTTGACAAGGCAATCGCCCGTGGGCGCAAGTTGAAACGCCTGTACGCCAACGCCAGCAACGTACGTTATGAAAACGACTGCCTCTCCATTGGCTTCAGCGATGGCAGCCGCGTCGTGTTGCCGGTGGCTGGCCTACCGGAGTTCGAAGGGTTTTCAGCGAAGGATTTCCAGCAGTTGGAAGTGACGTTCGGTGGCAAGGCGATTAGCTGTGAGGCTCAGGACCTGGATGTTTCGATCACAGGCCTGATCGCTACAAGCCAGCCGCTGATGGACCTGGCAACCAGCCTGGTGGCATCGCGCAATGGCCGCAAAAGCAGCGCGGCTAAAACCGCAGCGGCTCGCGCCAATGGCAAGAAGGGTGGGCGGCCACGCAAGGAAGTCCCGCAGCCCCCAGAGACCACAGACACTTGAATAAACTGTAGGAGCGAGCTTGCTCGCGAAAACCCCACAGGCACCGCGTTCATCCAGGAAGCACGCGTTATCGTTGACGTTTTTCGCGAGCAAGCTCGCGCCTACTCCGCAGGTTTATCGGCGGGTCAGCAACACACCCGATTCCATATGGTGCGTCCACGGGAACTGGTCAAACATTGCGCACTGGGTAATCCGATGCGTGTCGTGCAGTTGCGCGATGTTCGCCGCCAGCGTCTCCGGGTTGCAGGAGATGTACAGGATGTTGTCGAAGCGCCGGGTCAGCTCGCAGGTGTCCGGGTCCATGCCAGCGCGGGGCGGGTCGACGAAGACGCTACCGAACTCATAGCTTTTCAGGTCGATGCCGTGCAGGCGGCGGAACGGGCGCACTTCATTCAGGGCTTGGGTGAGTTCTTCGGCGGAGAGGCGCACCAGGGTGACGTTATCCACGCCATTCTCATCCAGGTTGCTCAGGGCCGCATTCACCGAGGTCTTGCTGATCTCGGTGGCCAGCACCTTGCGCACGCGGGTCGCCAGCGGCAAGGTGAAGTTGCCGTTGCCGCAATACAGCTCCAGCAAATCGTCCGGGCGGTCGCCCAGCGCTTCATAGGCCCAGTTGAGCATCTTCTGGTTCACCGTGCCGTTGGGCTGGGTGAACGCGCCTTCGGGTTGGCGGTAGCTGAAGGTGCGGCCACCGACGTCGATTTTTTCCACCACATAGTCATGGCCGATCACATCGCGCTTGCCCTTGGAGCGACCGATGATGCTTACATTCAGCTCAGCGGCCAATTTGTTCGCGGCGGTGTGCCAATGCTCATCCAACGGGCGGTGATAACACAGGGTGATCATCGCGTCGCCGGCCAGGGTGGTGAGGAACTCCACCTGGAACAGCTTGTGGCTCAGGGCAGCGCTGGCTTGCCAGGCGGCCTTGAGTTGCGGCATCAACTGGTTGATGCGCTGGCTGGCGATGGGGAATTCTTCGATGAGGATCGGCGTGCGCTTGTCCTCCTGGGAGAACATCGCGTAGTGGCGCTCGCCGCCTTCGCGCCACAGGCGGAACTCCGCACGCAGGCGAAAGTGCTGCAGCGGCGAGTCGAAGACCTGCGGCTCGGGCGCGTCGAACGGTGCCAGCAGGTCACGCAGGCGCGTGACCTTGTCTTGCAGTTGAGCGGTGTAGCTTGCGGCGTCAAAAGTCATGCGTTGAACCAGCCCAGCTTGATCACAAACAGGATCGACAGGATCACCAGTGCCGGGTTCAGCTCACGGTAGCGGCCCGAAAGCAGCTTGATGGCGGTCCAGGCGATGAAACCGAAGGCGATGCCGTTGGCGATGGAGTAAGTGAAGGGCATCGCCAGGGCGGTGATCACCACCGGCGCTGCCACCGTAATGTCGTCCCAGTCGATTTCGGCCAGGCCTTGGCTCATCAGCACCGCCACAAACAGCAAGGCTGGCGCGGTGGCATAGGCCGGCACGCTGGCGGCCAGTGGCGAGAAGAACAACGCCAGCAAAAACAGGATCGCGACCACGACGGCGGTCAAGCCGGTGCGGCCACCGGCGCTCACGCCTGCGGCCGATTCGATGTAGCTGGTGGTGGTCGAGGTACCCAGCAGGGAACCGGCCATGGCAGCGGTACTGTCGGCAATCAGCGCACGGCCCATTTTCGGCATATGGCCGTCCTTGCCCATCAGGCCGGCGCGCTTGGCGACGCCGATCAGGGTGCCGGAGTTGTCGAACAGATCAACGAACAGGAAGGCGAAGATCACGCTGACCAGGCCGATGTCCAGCGCGCCCTTGATGTCCAGCTGCAGGAAGGTCGGGGCCAGAGACGGCGGTACCGAAGTCACGCCGATGAACGGCGTGAAGCCCAGGACGATGGAGGCGACGGTCACCGCCAGGATGCCGATCAGCACCGCGCCGCGTACGGCCAGGGCTTCCAGCGCGACGATCAGCACGAAACCCAGGGTGGCCAGGATCGGCGCCGGTTGTTTCAGGTCGCCCAGGCCCACCATGGTGGCCGGGTTGCTCACCACGATACCGGCGTTATGCAGGGCGATCAGCGCCAGGAACAGGCCGATGCCGGCGGCAATCGCCGAGCGCAGGGGCAGGGGGATGGCGTTGATGATCCACTCACGAATGCGGAAGATCGACAGCAGGAAGAACAGCACCGCCGAAATGAATACCGCGCCCAGCGCCACCTGCCAGGTGTGGCCCATGTGCAAGACCACGGTGTAGGTGAAGAACGCGTTGAGGCCCATGCCCGGTGCCAGGGCAATCGGGTAGTTGGCGATCAGGCCCATCACGGTCGAACCAATGGCCGCCGCCAGGCAGGTGGCGACAAACACCGCGCCCTTGTCCATGCCGGTCTCGCCGAGGATGCTCGGGTTTACGAACAGGATGTAGGCCATGGCCAGAAAGGTGGTGATCCCCGCGAGAATCTCGGTGCGCACATTGGTGTTGTGGGCTTTGAGTTGAAACAGCTTTTCCAGCATGCCGGCTCCCTGTGACGCTAGTGTGCGTCGTGATTTGTTGACCTCTAAGTCAAAGCACAAACTGCGCCAAGCGCTTGTGGATTCAAGAGAGGATCGGAAAAAGCGGCGCATCATACCAGCAGCCGAGGCTGTGTGGCGCATGGGCTTGAGGCATACTGCGCCGACGTTCAACAGCCGGTCATCGACAGCATGAAAAAAGCCAACCCGTGGAGTCTAGCTCTGATCGCCAGTATCGGCCTGTGGCTGGGTGCGGCACCGGCGTGGGGCGCGACTGCACCGGCCTTGAGCGAGGTGCGGGTGTTCAAGGTGGAATCGGCCAAGTGCAGCGAAGCGATCCCGGAGCGGGTCAACACCACCCAGATGTGCGAGCACCGCGGGCCCACCAAGGTTTCAGTGATGGAGGTCGGCTTGGGCAACAATCCCGTCGGTCAATTCAATGGCGCGGTACTCAACGGCCAGCGCACGGCGGTCTGCCAGGTCGGCAACATCAGTGAGGCGTGCAACGGCGTGGGCACCTTGATGGGCTACATCTATGTGTTCGACCTGAACGTCCAGGCCCAGGGCTGGTTCGAATTCACCAATACCTCGATCAACCCACCGAAAAACACCCTGAAAGCCCAGCTCAATATCCGCTGATCAATCATCTTGAACGCTCAAAACACCCGGAAGTCGTACCCCTAAGACGGCGATTTTCCTGAACGCCGCGGACGTACACCAACCCGTGAGGTGTTTATGAGCGCGACCCCCAATGGCGCGGCGGCCCAGCCGTTCGTCGCCCACCCGATACGCCTGACACTCAACGGCCAGGCTCGCCAACTGAACGTGTTGCCCTGGACCACCTTGCTGGACTTGCTGCGTGAGCAGTTGGACCTGGTGGGCAGCAAAAAAGGCTGCGACCACGGCCAGTGCGGCGCCTGCACCGTGTTGCGTGACGGCAAACGCGTGAATGCCTGCCTGACCCTGGCGGTGATGTGCGACGGCGCCGAGTTGACCACCATCGAAGGCCTGGCCGACGGCGACCAACTGCACCCCATGCAACAGGCCTTTATCCAGCACGACGCGTTCCAGTGCGGCTATTGCACGCCGGGCCAGATCTGTTCCGCCATAGGCTTGGTCAATGAAGGCCGCGCAAACGACCGTGCGCAGATCCAGGAATTGATGAGCGGCAACCTGTGCCGCTGCGGCGCCTATAACAACATCCGCGATGCCATCGAAGACGCGCTGCCGGCCTGCCGCCGCCAGGGAGGTGAGTCATGAACCCCTTCCACTACAGCAGGCCGACCGAGGTGCAGCAGGCCGTGCAGATGAGCAGCGCCGCCTCGCGCTTTATCGCCGGTGGCACCAACCTGCTGGACCTGATGAAAGAAAACATCAGCCATCCAGAGCACCTGATCGACATCACCGGCTTGCCGCTGCATGACATTCAAGAAACTGCCGAAGGTGGCTTGCGTATCGGTGCGCTGGTAAGCAACGCCGACCTAGCCTGGCACCCGTTGATCGAGCAGCGTTATCCGTTGCTGTCCCAGGCCATCCTCGCCGGGGCATCGCCGCAGTTACGCAACATGGCCAGTACCGGCGGCAACCTGTTGCAGCGCACCCGTTGCTATTACTTCTACGACGCCGCGGTGCCGTGCAACAAACGCCAGCCCGGCAGCGGCTGCCCGGCGCGCAACGGTTTGAACCGTATCCATGCGATCCTCGGCGCCAGTGAACAGTGCGTGGCCACCCATCCTTCGGACATGTGCGTGGCCCTGGCGGCACTCCAGGCGCAGGTGCATGTAGAAGGCCGTGGCGGCCCCCGGGTGATCGAGTTCGCCGACTTCCACCGCTTGCCAGGCGATGCGCCGCAACGCGACAACCAATTGGCCGACGATGAGCTGATCACCGCGATTGAACTGCCCGCCGATCACCTGGCCCGCCACAGCCATTACCTGAAGATCCGCGACCGTGCCTCCTATGCCTTCGCCTTGGTGTCGGTGGCTGCCGCCTTGGAGCTGGACGGTGATGAAATCATCGACGCCCGCCTGGCCTTGGGCGGTGTGGCGCATAAACCGTGGCGTGACCGCGCAGTGGAAGCCTTGCTGATTGGCCGCACGGTCAGCCGCGAAACCTTCAGCGCCGCCGCCGACGCCCTGCTGCAAGACGCCGAACCGTTGGAACACAATGGCTTCAAGGTCAAGCTGGCGCGGCGCGCAATCATTCGTGCCCTGAGCGACGCCGCCGTCGCAGGAGAACAGCCATGAGCGCTATCGGCAAACCCCTGGACCGCGTCGACGGTCTGCTCAAGGTCACCGGCCAAGCGCGCTACGCCGGTGAATTTCCCGAGAACGGCCTGCTGCATGGCAGCGTGGTGTCGAGTTCGATCGCCAAAGGCCGGGTGGTGCGCATCGATGCGTCCAAGGCGTTGGCGTTGCCGGGTGTGGTGGACGTGATCCATCACCTTAACCGGCCGAATATCGCCAGCTATGACGAGGCGTTCGCTGATGCCGATGCGGCCGATGGCTCGCCCTTTCGCCCGCTGTATAACGACCGCGTGCTCTACAGCGGCCAGCCCCTGGCCCTGGTGATCGCCGATAACCTTGAACTGGCGCGGCATGCCGGCTCACTGGTGCAGATCGACTACGCGCCTGAAGCCTTCGAAACCGACCTGCTCACCCAGCAAGCGGCGGCGCACCCGTCGCCCCAGAGCCCACCCAAACCGCGAGGCAACTTCGAGGCTGAATGGGCCGGTGCTGCAATCAGTCTGGACTTGCACTACAGCACGCCCATCGAGCATCACAATCCGATGGAGCCCCACGCCAGCACCGTGCTGTATCAGCCCGACGGCAGCCTGCATATTCACGACAAGACCCAAGGCCCGCAGAACTGCCAGGCCTATGTGCAAAAAGTCTTCGGCTTGGATAAGAGCCAGGTGCGCATCTTTGCCGCTTTCGTCGGTGGCGCCTTCGGTTCGGGCCTGCGCCCGCAATACCAATTGCCGCTCGCGGTGATGGCGGCCATGGCGCTCAAGCGCTCGGTGCGCGTCACCCTGACGCGCCAGCAGATGTTCACCTTCGGCTATCGCCCGCGCACCTTGCAGCGTTTGCAGATGGGCGCCGCCGCCAATGGGCGCTTGCTGGCGCTGGGGCATACCGCGATTGGCCAGACGTCGCGCTTCGAGGATTTCAGCGAGCACGTGGTGGAGTGGAGCGGCATGCTCTATCACTGCGACAACGTGCAACTGACCTACAAGCTGGCGCCGTTGGACGTGTTTACCCCACTGGACATGCGCGCCCCCGGTGCGGCACTGGGTGTGATCGGCCTGGAATGTGCCATGGACGAACTGGCCTGCGCCCTGGCCATCGATCCGGTGCAATTGCGCCTGATCAACTACGCCGAACGTAACCAGAACGAAGACAAACCCTGGTCGAGCAAGGCCCTGCGCGAGTGCTACAGCGAAGGCGCCGAACGCTTCGGCTGGAGCCAGCGCAACCCGGAACCGCGCAGCATGCGCGACGGCCGCCAGTTGATCGGCTGGGGCATGGCCGGCGGCGTGTGGGAAGCCATGCAGATGAAGGCCAGCGCCAAGGCGCGCCTCGATGCCGAGGGCACGCTCACCGTCAGCAGCGCCACCACCGACATTGGCACCGGCACCTATACCGTGATGACCCAGATCGCCGCCCAGGCCAGTGGCGTGGCGATGGCCGACGTGCGCTTTGTGCTGGGCGATTCGTCGTTGCCCACTGCGCCGTTGCAGGGTGGCTCGTTTACCGTCTCGTCTGTCGGCACTGCCGTGCAGCAAGCGTGCGAAGCGCTGAATGCCAAGTTGCTGGAGATCGCCCGGCAGACTTACCCGGTATTCAAGGAGGCCGATTCGGTTCGGTTTGAAGACGGCCAGCTACACAGCGGTGACGTGAGCGTGTCGTTGGCGCAATTGGTCAAGGACAGCGGTGAAGAGGCCCTGGAGGTACAGGTCGACAGCCAGCCCGACAAGAAGCGCGAGGGTTATGCCAGCGCTACTCACTCGGCGGTGTTCGTCGAAGTGCGGGTGGATGAAGACCTTGGCACCATCAAGGTCAGCCGTGTGGTCAGCGCCATTGCCGCCGGGCGCGTGGTCAACCCCAAGATGGCCCGCAGCCAGATCCTCGGCGGCGTGGTATGGGGCATTGGCATGGCCCTGCATGAAGAGACTCAGGTCGACCACCAACTGGGACGCTACATGAACCACAGCCTGGCCGAATACCACATCCCGGTGAACGCCGATATTGGCGAGATTGATGTGCTGTTTGTCGAAGAGCACGACGAGATCGTCAATGCGCTCGGGTCCAAGGGCGTGGGGGAAATCGGCATTGTCGGGGTGGCGGCGGCGGTGGCGAATGCGGTTTACCATGCCACCGGCAAGCGGGTGCGGGCGTTTCCGATTACCTTGGATAAGGTGATTTAAAATGTGGGAGCGGGCTTGCTCGCGAATGCGGTGGTTCAGTCAGTGATGTACTGAATGACACACTGCACTCGCGAGCAAGCCCGCTCCCACATTGACTGTATTCCAACCTCAGGTCGGGCGGTGAAGCCTATAACTTGGTTTCTTCCACCGGCACATGCATGCGATCCCGGTTAGCCAGGGTCGGGAACAGCTTGATCCACACCCCAGTCACCACCAGCGTGCCAACCCCGCCCATCACCACCGCAGGCACGGTGCCAAACCAGTGGGCGGTTATCCCGGATTCGAACTCGCCCAATTGATTCGAGGCGCCGATAAACAGGCCATTGACCGCACTCACCCGCCCGCGCATTTCATCAGGCGTTTCCAACTGCACGAACGACGCACGGATCACCATGCTGATCATGTCCGCCGCGCCCAGTACCACCAGCACCGCCAGGGAAAACCAGAATGAGGTCGACAGGCCGAAGGCAATGGTTGCTACGCCAAACACGCCGACGGCGGTGAACATCACGCGGCCCACCTGGCGGTCCACCGAAAAGCGCGCCAGCCACAGTGACATCAGCAACGCGCCCACGGCCGGCGCCGACCGCAGCAGGCCCAGGCCCCAGGCGCCGGTCAGCAAGATGTCCTTGGCGAACACCGGCAACAGCGCGGTGGCGCCGCCCAGCAGCACGGCAAACAGGTCCAGGGAGATGGCGCCGAGAATGTCCGGGCGGCTGCGGATAAAGCGAATGCCGGCCAGCAGCGAGTCCAGGGTGGCCTTGGCTTTGTTCAGCGGGGTCTGGCGTGCGGGCAGGTTCAGGGTCAGCACGCAGGCGATCAGGTACAGCGCCACGGTGGGGCCGTACACCCACACGCTGCCAAACGCGTAAAGCAGGCCGCCCAGGGCCGGTGCGACGATGGTCGCCAGTTGCTGGGCCGATTGCGAAGCGGCCACGGCGCGGGGGAACAGCGCGCTGGGCACGATGCTCGGCAACAGCGCCTGGGTGGTGGGCATTTCAAACGAACGGGCGGCGCCCAGCAGGAAGGCGAGAATAAAGATCATCTCGCGGGTCACGTTGCCGGTCAGGCCACCGATGGCTAAGGACAAGGCAATCAGCGCTTGTAAGGTCTGGCAGATGGCCGCGACCCGGCGGCGCTCATAGCGATCCGCCACGTGCCCGGTGTGCAGCATGAACAGTACGCGCGGTATGAATTCCACCAGGCCGACCAGGCCCAGGTCCAGCACATTGCCGGTCAGTTGGTAGAGGTTCCAGCCGATCGCCACGGTGAGCATCTGGAAACCGCTGGCGGTAAAGATCCGCGCCAGCCAGAACGCGATGAAAGGGCGGTGGTGACGTAACAGCAACGCAGGTTCACTGGGCATCGGCAATCAGGTCGGCAACGGGAGAAGGGCGAGATTAGCATCAAGCTGTAACAAATAGTTGCAAGAACTGAGCTGAGGCAAGCTGTCACGCGGCAAAAGACCACACAGTCCTACCGCAAAAATGGGACTATTCTTTCAACGATGCTTGATCCAGATCAAAACCTGCCCCGGGATTGTTCTGGCGGCCGCAAGGCCAGATTCCCCACGCGATGGGTAATAAAAGAAACGAATTGAAATTCGCCACACTCCATATCCGTGGGGGCAGTGGGTGCAGGCTCCCAGCCAGCAGCCGGTATTACCTGACAGAGGAAGACTTATGTTCGGTTTGGAGGCGCTAGATCTCGCCCGAATTCAATTCGCGTTCACCATCTCATTCCACATCCTGTTCCCGGCGATCACCATCGGCCTGGCCAGTTACCTTGCGGTGCTGGAGGGCTTGTGGCTCAAGACCCACAACGACACCTACCGTGACCTCTACCATTTCTGGTCGAAGATCTTTGCCGTCAACTTCGGCATGGGTGTGGTATCGGGCCTGGTCATGGCCTACCAGTTCGGCACCAACTGGAGCCGGTTCTCGGACTTCGCCGGTTCTGTCACCGGGCCGTTGCTGACGTACGAAGTGCTCACGGCCTTCTTCCTCGAGGCCGGTTTCCTGGGCGTGATGTTGTTCGGCTGGAACAAGGTGGGGCGCAAGCTGCACTTCTTCGCCACGGTGATGGTGGCCGTGGGTACGTTGATCTCCACGTTCTGGATTCTTGCCTCCAACAGCTGGATGCAGACGCCCCAGGGCTTTGAAATCATCGATGGCCGCGTGATACCGACTGACTGGCTGGCGGTGATCTTCAACCCGTCGTTCCCCTATCGCCTGATGCACATGGCCACGGCTGCTTTTGTTGCCACGGCGTTCTTCGTCGGCTCGTCGGCGGCCTGGCATCTGCTGCGCGGCAAGGACAACCCGGCGATCCGCAAAATGCTCTCGATGGCGATGTGGATGGCGCTGATCGTTGCGCCCATCCAGGCAGTGATCGGCGACTTCCATGGCCTTAATACCCTCAAACATCAGCCGGCCAAAATCGCGGCGATTGAAGGCCACTGGGAAAATATCGGCAACGAGCCCACGCCGTTGATCCTGTTCGGCTGGCCGGACATGAAAGCCGAGAAAACCAAATATGCCGTCGAGATTCCGTACCTGGGCAGCCTGATCCTGACTCACTCTCTGGACAAGCAGGTGCCGGCGCTCAAGGAGTTCCCGCCTGAAGACCGTCCCAACTCGACCATTGTGTTCTGGTCGTTCCGGGTCATGGTCGGCCTGGGGTTCCTGATGATCTTCACCGGTCTGTTCAGCCTGTGGCTGCGCCGGGGCGACAAGATGTACACGTCCAAGCCGTTCCTGTACCTGGCGTTGTGGATGGGCCCATCTGGCCTGATTGCGATTCTGGCCGGTTGGTTCACCACCGAAATCGGTCGCCAGCCCTGGGTGGTCTACGGGTTGATGCGCACGGCGGATGCCTCCTCCGGGCATAGCCTGACGCAGATGACCATTACGCTGGTGTTGTTCGTGGTGGTGTACTTCGCACTGTTCGGCGCGGGCCTGGGCTACATGATGCGCCTGGTGCGCAAAGGCCCTGTAACCCACGACAGTACTGAGCCAGCCCACGGCGGCCCTGGCCAGAAACGCACCCCCGCGCGTCCGTTGTCTGCTGCCGACGATGGCAGTGATAACGACCACGACCACATCCAGCACAAGGGGAATTGAGATGGGTATTGATCTTCCGCTGATCTGGGCCGTGATCATCATCTTCGGCATCATGATGTACGTGGTCATGGACGGCTTCGACCTGGGGATCGGCATTCTTTTCCCGTTTATCCCGGGCAAAGTCGACCGTGACGTGATGATGAACACCGTGGCGCCCGTATGGGACGGCAACGAAACCTGGCTGGTACTTGGCGGCGCGGCGTTATTCGGCGCGTTCCCGCTGGCCTATTCGGTGGTGTTGTCGGCGCTGTACCTGCCGCTGATCCTGATGCTGATCGGGCTGATCTTCCGCGGCGTGGCCTTTGAGTTCCGCTTCAAGGCCAAGGACCACAAGCGTCACCTGTGGGATAAGGCGTTTATTGGCGGCTCGCTGGCGGCGACCTTCTTCCAGGGCGTGGCGCTGGGTGCCTTTATCGACGGCATCCCCGTGGTGGACCGCCAGTTCGCCGGCGGCTCACTGGACTGGCTCACGCCGTTCACGATGTTCTGCGGTGTGGCGCTGATCGTGGCGTATGCCTTGCTCGGCTGCACCTGGCTGATCATGAAGACCGAAGGCAAGTTGCAGGAGCAGATGCACAACCTGGCGCGGCCTTTGGCCTTTGTGGTGTTGGCGGTGATTGGTATCGTCAGCATCTGGACGCCGCTGACCCACCCGGAAATCGCTTCGCGCTGGTTTACCCTGCCGAATCTGTTCTGGTTCCTGCCGGTGCCGATCCTGGTGCTGGTCACCATGTACGGTTTGATCCGCGCCGTGGCACGTAACGCGCACTACACGCCGTTCCTGTTGACGCTGGTGCTGATTTTCCTCGGCTACAGCGGCCTGGGGATCAGCCTGTGGCCGAACATCATCCCGCCGTCCGTGTCGATCTGGGATGCCGCCGCGCCGCCGCAAAGCCAGGGCTTCATGCTGGTGGGCACGCTGTTCATCATCCCGTTCATCCTGGGCTACACCTTCTGGAGCTACTACGTGTTCCGCGGCAAGGTCACCCACGAAGACGGCTATCACTAGGAGGGTTGAAACATGTCCAAACCTTCGTTGCACGAGATTGAACAGGCCGAGAAGCAGCCGTTGTGGCGGCGTCTGGGGTGGCTGGCGATGATCTGGACCGGTAGCGTGCTGGCCCTGTTCGTGGTGGCCAGCCTGATGCGCATGTTCATGAATGCGGCAGGCCTGAGCACCCACTGACACCCATACCAATAATGTAGGAGCGAGCTTGCTCGCGAAAAACGTCAACGATAACGCGGGGTGCCTGGCGCCCCGCGGTATTCTCAGGTTTTTCGCGAGCAAGCTCGCTCCTACAAGTAAGCAGGGGTTTTTTATTTTCGCGCTTTGAGGATGACGAACTTGGGCGTGGCGGCTACTTGCTCGACGCCACGGAACAGCCGCGCCAGCTTGCTGTGGTAGCCCAGGTGACGATTGCCGACGATGTACAAGGCGCCACCGACCACCAGCGCTTCGCGTGCCTGCTGGAACATGCGCCAGGCGAGGAAGTCACCGACCACTTGTTGTTGGTGGAACGGTGGGTTGCACAGCACCACGTCCAGCGACTGCGGCTCCTGGCCGGCCAGGCCGTCGCCGGCATGCACGGTGACGTCCCGTTCACCCAAGGCGGCTTGCCAGTTTTCGGCGGCCGATTGCACCGCCATGTACGACTCATCCACCAAGGTGTAATGCGCGTCGGGGTTGTGCAGGGCGCTGGCAATTGCCAGTACGCCGTTGCCGCAGCCCAGGTCCGCCACGCGGGCGCTGCCCAGGTTTTTTGGCAGGTGCGGCAGGAAGGCGCGGGTGCCGATGTCCAGGCCTTCGCGGCAAAACACGTTGGCGTGGTTACGCAACTCGATGACCGGAGCATCCAGGGTATAGCGGGTCGGGTAGGGCGAGACCGCAGCAGGACGGGCCTCGACGCTGGCGATCAACAGCCGCGCCTTTTTGACCGCCAATGAGGCGTGCATGGGGCCGATGTAACGCTCCAGCAACTCGCCTGCGGCCCTGGGCAAATGCTTGACCATCGCACCTGCGATCACCTCGGCGCCGGGCGCCAGTTGCCCTTGCAGGCGGATCAGTTGTTCTTCCAGCAACGCCAGGGTTTTCGGCACGCGGATCAATACGCGATCGAATGGCCCGGTCGCAAGCTGGCTGGCCGGTATGAAGGGCACGGCATCAAAGGGTTTGCCGTTGCGCATCAGGTTTTTTTCCAGGCCTTGAGCGGCGAGGAACGAGTCACCGCTGGAGGTCACCTGCACCTGGCCTTGAAGGCTGGCCGCCAGGGCGCCGAAGCTGTCATTGAGGACCAGCACGCGGGTGGCGGCAGTGGGCTGTTGCGCGGCGAGGTGGCTGAGCAGGTATTCGTCGGCGGCATCGAAGGCTTGCAGCGGATCATTGTGTTGCTCTGGCTGACGAATCAGGTCGAGCTGGGCGAAAGGGCTGTCAAGCAGGGGCATGGTGGGGCAAGGCTCTGGGTAATCGACGGACCGTCTGAGTGAACGGCGGGGCAACCATGGGAAGCGCACCCTCAACACTCAGAATTGGCCGTAAATGTTACGTTTTTTTCAACGCGATGACATGCGGTGTTTTGCGTAGGTTAAAACAGCCCGGCTTTAGCGGCACGCAGCACCGCCTGGATCTTGTTATGCACGCCCAGCTTCTTGAAGGTACTGCTGATATGAAAGCCCACGGTGCGTTCGGACAGGCAAAGAATCGCGGCAATCTCGGAGGCCGTCTTGCCCATCGCAGACCACTTGAGGATTTCCGTTTCCCGGGCGGTCAATTTGCTGGGCGCTTTGATCTCGGGCGCGTCGGCGTACTTCTGCGCGACGACCGCATGCATCGCGTGGCAAAGCCACAACACCTGGCCGGCTTTTTCGTAAAGCTCTTCAGGGCTGACCTCGCCCTTGCTGCGAACCAGGGTCAGCATGCTGAACACACCTTGGAAATCATGCACGGCTTGGGTCCAGCCTAAATGCACCCCGCATGACTGGGCCAACTCCCACAACTGGGGGGTGTTGGCAAAGGTTTTTTGCTCCCAGAGAATGGGCAGTACCGAATTTTTGCAGTGGGTTACAACGGGGTCTACATCGAAGTAGTGTGCTTGTTTATAAATGTGGCTCCATTCGTTTGGATAGTTATTGAATAGAATGGGTTTTGTTTGAGTGTCTTGTGACTGGGAGCTCATCGTAAAAGAGCAATATTCGAAACCCAGCTCATAGGTGTGGTTAATCACCATCTCAAACACACTGGTGATTTCACTCTCGCCTTCCAGCTTGGGCAGCCGGGTGTTATGCCAATTGACCATCGGTGACTCTCCATAGGTTTCTGTGTGACTTGGGTACGTCCTGATCTCCCAATGCAACTCGAAAACAAGTGTAGGGGAAGTCCTACAACTGAGTCTGAAAAATATTTTACTTACAGGGTTTGTTTCGCTCGCCGGCTTTGTACAAGACTTTGGGCTTTGTATAAGAGCGCTTGGCAGCGGCTTTTTTTTCAATATTTTTAATGTCTTAAAAACAGTATCAAAATGATGTCGTTGTAAGTGCCGTTTCATCTAGTGAGGTGTTCGGGGGGCATTAATAGCCAAATAATTAGTTCCAGTGAGGCGCTCATGGTTTAGCCCCTGGCTGGCTCAAAAAACGTGCGCGCCAGCTGCGCGAGCCTTCAGCGATTGCAAAGCCAGTACCAATCATCGGTGTTTGCGCGGTCTGTTTTGAGGGACACTAACGGCCTGTGCAAAACGGAGCCCCCCATGACGGCCAGTGCTGAGAAATTTACCCGCCAGACCCTGCTCGATGTGCAATCGCTGACCCCCAGCCTGTTCACCTTGCGCACCACCCGCGATGCCGGTTTTCGTTTTACCGCCGGCCAGTTTGTGCGCCTGGGCGTTACCAAGGCGGATGGCAGTACCGTCTGGCGTGCCTATTCCATCGTGTCTTCGCCGTTTGACGAGCATCTGGATTTCTTTTCCATCGTGGTCCCCGGCGGTGAGTTCACCAGTGAACTGAGCCGCCTGAAGGTGGGCGATACCTTGCTGGTAGAGCGCCAGGCCACCGGGTTTCTGACCCTCAGCCGCTTTGTCGACGGGCGTGACCTGTGGTTGCTGGGAACCGGTACGGGCGTCGCGCCGTTCCTGTCGATCCTGCAGGACTTCGAAGCCTGGGAAAAATTCGAGCGCATCATCCTGGTGTACAGCGCCCGGGAAGCCAAGGAACTGGCCTACCAGTCGCTGATCAACACACTGGGTGAGCGTGAGTACCTGGCCGATTACGCCCACAAGCTCACCTACATTCCCATCGTCACCCGCGAGCTGCATCCGGGCGCGTTGAACGGGCGTATTACGGCCCTGATCGAAAATGGCGAATTGGAGCGGGCCGCCGGCGTGGAGCTGACGGCGCAGGATTCGCGCGTACTGATTTGCGGCAACCCGCAGATGGTCGATGACACGCGCCAGTTGCTCAAGCAGCGGGACATGCAACTGAGCCTGAGCCGACGGCCTGGCCAGGTGGCGGTAGAAAACTACTGGTAGAAAAAAGGCGCCTTACGAGGGCGCCTTTTTTGCATCCGCAGGTTAAAGCGGCTTGTTGTTCTGCGCCTTGAGCAGATCGCGGATCTCGCCCAGCAGCACTTCTTCCTTGCTCGGCGTCGGCGGCAGGCTTGGGGCCACGGCCTCTTCGCGCTTCAGACGGTTGATCGCCTTCACGCCCATGAAGATTGCAAACGCGACGATCACAAAGTCGATGATGCTCTGGATGAACTTACCGTACGCCAGCACAACCGCGGGTACATCACCCTGTGCTGCCTTGAGCGTGATGGCCAGATCGGCAAAGTCCACACCACCGATCAGCAGGCCGATGGGAGGCATTATCACGTCGCCTACAAATGAGGAAACAATCTTGCCGAAGGCAGCACCGATGATGATACCGACGGCCATGTCGACCACATTACCTTTGACCGCGAAGGCCTTGAACTCACTGATCACGCCCATAGGTTATTCCTTGTTACAGTTGAGGAGGGTGGAGGTCAGTGTAATTCAGTCGAACAGCGCTTGCTCGACACAACTGTTAACACTGTCGGTTTTTATCGACACATTAAATCGCAAATAGTTTGCAAAGTGCCATCAATCGCGCGCGAATTACCGGCTATTTCAGCGAGTTACCAGATTTTTTTCTTAATCGGGCCTGTGGTGTTTTTCTATTTATCTTCTGACTCGCAGGTCACTAGCCTCTGGCAAGCACAACTGAATGTGCATTAAAAAAACCAGAGGAAACCTCGATGAACACTCCAATCAGCCGCAGGCCCGTGTCGGCGCGCCACACGCTGGCCCTGGTGACCGCCAGCCTGCTTTCCCTCTCTGTGCAAGCCGCCAACCTGACCCGCGATAACGGGGCCAACGTCGGTGATAACCAGAACTCCCAGACCGCCGGCGCCAACGGCCCGGTGCTGCTGCAGGACGTGCAACTGATCCAGAAGCTGCAGCGCTTCGACCGCGAACGCATCCCGGAGCGCGTGGTTCACGCACGCGGCACGGGCGCCCATGGCACCTTCACCGTGACCGACAACCTCAGCGACCTGACCAAGGCCAAGGTATTCGCCGCCGGTGAAACCACGCCGGTGTTCGTGCGCTTCTCGGCTGTGGTGCATGGCAACCACTCCCCGGAAACCCTGCGCGACCCACGAGGCTTCGCCACCAAGTTCTATACCGCCGAAGGTAACTGGGACCTGGTCGGTAATAACTTCCCCACTTTCTTTATTCGCGATGCCATCAAGTTCCCGGACATGGTCCATGCCTTTAAACCGGACCCGCGCACTAACCTGGACGATGACTCGCGGCGTTTCGACTTCTTCTCCCATGTTCCAGAGTCCACTCGTACACTGACCGAGTTGTACTCGGACTCCGGCACCCCAGCCAGTTACCGCGAAATGGACGGCAATGGCGTACATGCCTACAAGTTGATTAACACTAAAGGTGGAGTGCACTACGTCAAGTTCCATTGGAAGAGCCTGCAGGGCATCAAGAATCTTGATCCCAAGCAAGTTACCGAAGTGCAGGGGCGTGACTACAGCCATATGACCAATGATCTGGTCACGCACATCAACAAAGGCGACTTCCCCAAGTGGGACTTGTATGTGCAGGTGCTCAAGCCTGAAGACCTGGCCAAGTTTGATTTCGACCCACTGGATGCCACCAAGATCTGGCCGAATGTGCCCGAGCGCAAAGTCGGGCAAATGGTGCTGAACCGCAACCCGGCCAATGTGTTCCAGGAAACCGAGCAAGTGGCGATGGCCCCGGCCAACCTGGTACCGGGTATCGAGCCGTCGGAAGACCGCTTGCTGCAAGGCCGGGTGTTCTCCTACGCCGATACGCAGATGTACCGCCTGGGCGCGAACGCCCTGCAACTGCCGATCAACGCTCCACGGGTCACCGTCAACAACGGCAACCAGGACGGCGCGATGAACTTCGGCAAGACCACCACCGGCGTGAACTACCAGCCAAGCCGGCTGTTGCCACGCGAAGAGCCGCAAACCGCGCGCTACAGCCAGTCGCCGCTGTCGGGCAGCACCCAGCAGGCGAAGATCCAGCGCGAGCAGAACTTCAAACAGGCCGGTGACCTGTACCGTTCCTACACCAAGAAAGAGCGCGAGGACTTGATCAACAACTTCGGCGGCTCATTGGCCACCACCGATGACGAGAGCAAGCACATCATCCTGTCGTTCCTCTACAAGGCGGATCCGGAATACGGCACCGGCGTGGCCAAGGTCGCCAAGGGCGATCTGGCTCGCGTGAAAGCGCTGGCGGAAAAACTGACTGACTGATTCGTTGGTTGCGGTCGGCGCCTTCACGGGCGTCGACCTTTGGCAGGAGAACACCCTATGCGCATCTCTATCGGTTTACTGATGGCCATGCTGGCCTTCGCTGCCCATGCCGAGTCCCCCGACCCGGTGGCGCTCAAGGCGCAGTTGCAGGACTACTATTTCGACGCCGCCCGTCGTGGCGACCTCGACATGCTCAACACCTTCATTGAGTCCGGCTACGGTCTCAATACCCAGGACGACAAGGGCTACACCGCGTTGATCCTGGCTGCCTATCACGGCCAGGGCCCGTATGTGGAGCGTCTGCTCGATGCCGGCGCCGACGCCTGTGTGCAGGATCAACGCGGCAACACAGCGTTGATGGGCGCCATCTTCAAAGGCGAGCTGAAAATCGCCCAGCGCCTGTTGGCCACCGACTGTAACCCTGACCAACGCAACGGCGCAGGGCAGACCGCCGCCATGTACGCCGGGCTGTTCAAGCGCGTCGAGTTGCTGGGGGCGCTGCAAGCCAAAGGCGCCGACCTGAACGCCGAAGACCCCGTCGGTAACAGCGCTTCACGTTTGGCTAATGGCGAAATCCGGACCCCAGCGTCGCGCTGAGCTATCATCGCGTTTTTTCGGTTGGAGGTTCTCATATGGCAAAGGCCAAGCGCATGTACGGCTGCACGGAGTGCGGCGCGACCTTTCCCAAATGGGCGGGCCAGTGCTCCGAATGCGGCGCGTGGAACACCCTGACTGAAACCATGATCGAGAGCGGCGGTGCCGCAGCCCCCACCGGCCGTGCCGGTTGGACCGGGCAACAGGCGCAGATCAAGACCCTGGCCGAAGTCAGCGTCGAAGAGATCCCGCGTTTTTCCACTGCCTCCGGCGAGCTGGACCGGGTACTGGGCGGCGGCCTGGTGGACGGCTCGGTGGTGCTGATCGGCGGTGACCCAGGCATCGGCAAGTCCACGATCCTGCTGCAAACCCTGTGCAGCATCGCCAGCCGCATGCCAGCGCTGTATGTCACCGGCGAAGAGTCCCAGCAGCAAGTGGCCATGCGCGCCCGGCGCCTGGGCTTGCCTCAGGATCAGTTGCGGGTGATGACCGAAACCTGCATCGAAAGCATCATCGCCACGGCGCGCATCGAAAAGCCCAAAGTCATGGTTATCGACTCGATCCAGACGATTTTCACCGAACAACTGCAATCGGCACCTGGCGGCGTGTCCCAGGTGCGCGAAAGCGCGGCGCTGCTGGTGCGTTACGCCAAGCAGAGCGGCACGGCGATCTTCCTGGTCGGCCACGTCACCAAGGAAGGCGCACTGGCCGGGCCACGGGTGTTGGAACACATGGTCGACACCGTGTTGTATTTCGAAGGGGAGTCCGACGGTCGCCTGCGCCTGCTACGGGCGGTGAAGAACCGCTTTGGCGCCGTCAACGAACTGGGTGTGTTCGCCATGACTGACCGGGGGCTGAAAGAAGTCTCGAATCCCTCAGCGATTTTTCTCACCCGCGCCCAGGAAGAAGTCCCAGGCAGTGTGGTGATGGCGACGTGGGAAGGCACCCGGCCGATGCTGGTGGAAGTCCAAGCGCTGGTGGATGACAGCCATTTGGCCAACCCACGGCGCGTCACCCTGGGCCTGGACCAGAACCGCCTGGCGATGTTGCTGGCGGTGCTGCACCGGCATGGCGGCATTCCGACTCACGATCAGGATGTGTTCCTCAACGTGGTGGGCGGGGTCAAGGTGCTGGAGACCGCGTCCGACCTGGCGTTGATGGCGGCGGTGATGTCCAGCCTGCGTAACCGGCCGTTGCCCCATGACTTGCTGGTGTTTGGCGAGGTGGGGTTGTCGGGCGAAGTGCGCCCGGTGCCGAGTGGGCAGGAGCGCTTGAAGGAAGCGGCCAAGCATGGCTTCAAACGGGCGATTGTGCCCAAGGGCAATGCGCCGAAGGAGGCGCCGCCGGGGTTGCAGATTATTGCTGTGACACGCTTAGAACAGGCGTTGGATGCGCTGTTCGAATAATCCGCAACACTGCTGAACCCCTGTGGGAGCTGGCTTGCCTGCGATAGCGGCGGGTCAGCTTACCCATCCTTGTCTGATACACCGCCATCGCAGGCAAGCCAGCTCCCACCCTTGATTCATGTTGGCAGCTAGATCTCCAGCAGGGCGCCCAGTTCGCGCTCCAGCTCTTGCTCATCACCCAGGTTCAGCTCAACGAACCTGCGCAAATGGCTGATCGAATCCAGATCAATGTGTTTGCACACAAAGCCCAATTGACCCTGATCTTCATGGGTCAGCCGCGCTTGCAGCTTTATATGCGTCTTCTGGTCCAGGCGTATGTCGATGTCAAAGGGCAGCGCTTTATTCCCCTTCCAGTCGTCAGGCCGTTCCACCAGTAAACCTTTGAGTGATAGATCCAGCAGTTTCACCGGCCATTCGCTGCCTTTTTGCCGAAGTTCGGCCGTGGCATCAAAGGCAATCCGACGAAAACGGCGACGTTCAGACGCATGCTCGGTCATGGTAAAGCCCTCTGTGAATGGGAGGAGTGTAGCCCCGGGCCATCAAGGGGTGATTATTTCGGCTTTTTTTTCCGGTTGAAGGCTCTAGACCAACGTAGGGGGCTGGTCTTTAAGGCCAGTAGCGCTAAACTCGGGCTGGCTGTCCTTTCTGTCCACCCTGGCTGGAATATAAAAATGAAAAATAATAATAGCCTGCTACGCCACTTACCCTGGCTGGTGCTGGCAATTGTAGGAGCGTGCGCCCTGGGCGTAGTGGCCTTGCGCCGCGGCGAGGCGATCAACGCCTTGTGGATTGTGGTCGCTGCAGTGGCCATCTACCTGGTTGCGTACCGTTACTACAGTCTGTTCATCGCCAACAACGTGATGCAACTCGACCCTCGGCGGGCAACCCCTGCGGTGGTCAACAACGATGGTCTGGACTATGTGCCGACCAACAAACACATTCTTTTCGGTCACCACTTTGCGGCGATTGCCGGTGCAGGCCCGTTGGTCGGCCCGGTGCTGGCGGCGCAAATGGGCTATCTGCCCGGCACCCTCTGGCTGATTGCCGGGGTGGTGCTGGCCGGTGCGGTGCAAGACTTCATGGTCCTGTTCCTGTCCACCCGTCGTAACGGCCGTTCCCTGGGGGACATGGTTCGCGAAGAGATGGGCCGCATTCCCGGGACCATCGCGCTGTTCGGCTGCTTCCTGATCATGATCATCATCCTCGCGGTGCTGGCGCTGATCGTGGTCAAGGCCCTGGCCGAGAGCCCATGGGGCATCTTCACGGTGATGGCGACCATCCCGATTGCGATGTTCATGGGCATCTACATGCGCTACATCCGCCCGGGCCGCATCGGTGAAATCTCGATCATCGGTGTGCTGTTGCTGCTGGGTTCGATCTGGCTGGGCGGGCAGATTGCCGCTGACCCGGTGTGGGCCAAGGCGTTCACCTTCACCGGCATCCAGATCACCTGGATGCTGATCGGCTACGGTTTCGTGGCCGCTGTGCTGCCGGTGTGGCTGATCCTGGCGCCCCGCGACTACCTGTCGACGTTCCTGAAAATCGGCACCATCATCGCCCTGGCGATTGGCATCCTGGTCACCATGCCTGACCTGAAAATGCCGGCACTCACCCAGTTCATCGACGGTACCGGCCCGGTGTGGAAGGGCGGCCTGTTCCCGTTCCTGTTCATCACCATTGCCTGTGGCGCGGTCTCCGGCTTCCATGCGCTGATCTCCTCGGGCACCACGCCCAAGCTGCTGGCCAGCGAAAGCCATGCCCGTTACATCGGTTACGGCGGCATGCTGATGGAGTCGTTCGTGGCCATCATGGCGATGGTTGCCGCCTCGGTGATCGAGCCTGGTGTGTACTTCGCCATGAACAGCCCGGCCGCCATTGTCGGCACCGACGTGGTTACCGTGGCGCAGACGGTCAGCAGTTGGGGCTTTGCCATTACGCCTGAGGCGCTCTCTGCCGTGGCCCACGATATCGGCGAAACCACCATCCTGGCGCGTGCCGGTGGTGCACCGACGTTGGCAGTGGGTATCGCGCAGATCCTGCACAGTGTGCTGCCGGGTGAAAACACCATGGCGTTCTGGTACCACTTCGCGATCCTGTTTGAAGCGCTGTTCATCCTCACGGCGGTCGACGCCGGTACCCGTGCCGGTCGCTTCATGCTGCAGGACCTGCTGGGTTCGTTCGTGCCGGCGCTCAAACGCACCGAGTCCTGGACCGCCAACCTGATCGCCACGGCCGGTTGCGTGGCCATGTGGGGCTACTTGCTGTATCAAGGCGTGATCGACCCACTGGGTGGCATCAACACCTTGTGGCCGCTGTTCGGTATTTCCAACCAGATGCTGGCGGGTATCGCGCTGATGCTGGCGACCGTTGTGCTGATCAAAATGAAGCGCCAGCGCTACATCTGGGTGACCATGTTGCCAGCGGTGTGGCTGTTGATCTGCACCACGACTGCGGGCTTCATCAAGCTGTTCGACGCCAACCCGGCGATCGGCTTCCTGTCGCTGGCCAAGAAATACAGCGATGCCCTGGCTAACGGCCAGATCCTGGCCCCGGCCAAGAGCATCGACCAGATGCAGCACGTGATCTGGAACGCCTACACCAACGCAACGCTGACGGCGCTGTTCCTGTTCGTGGTGTTCAGCATCCTGTTCTATGCGCTCAAGGTGGGTGTCGCCGCCTGGGGCAACAAAGAGCGTACGGATAAAGAAGCCCCGTTCCAGGCTGTACCGGACGCGTAAACGAGGATTGCAAACATGTTCAATGACATCAGTCGCCTCGGTAAATACCTCGGTCAGGCCGCGCGCCTGATGGTCGGCATGCCCGACTACGACACCTACGTCGAGCATATGCAAACCAAACACCCGGACAAGCCGGTGATGGACTACAAGGCGTTCTTCCGGGAGCGCCAGGAAGCCCGTTACGGCGGCAAGGGTGGGCCCAAGTGCTGCTAAGTTGGTAAAACGGCTGTACCTGTAGGAGCGAGCTTGCTCGCGAAAAACGCAAGGACACCACGTGCATCCAGACAGCACGCGTTATCGTTGACGTTCTTCGCGAGCAAGCTCGCTCCTACAGTTGTTTTTGCGCCCTCATATTTCAGGAGAATCTCTTTGTCCTCTCCCATCCCCGTCACCATCCTCAGCGGCTTCCTCGGCGCCGGCAAGACCACCTTGCTGCGCCACCTGCTCAAAGCCGAGCACGGCTTGAAAATCGCCGTGATCGAAAACGAATTCAGTGATGCCGGTATCGACACCCAACTGCTGGGCGACGAGCCGGTGCAAGTGATGACCCTGTCCAACGGCTGCGTGTGCTGCACCATCCACACCGACCTGACCAAAGCCCTGTACCTGCTGCTGGAACGCCTGGACAGCGGCGAGATCGCCTTCGACCGGTTGGTGATCGAATGCACCGGCCTGGCCGACCCGGCGCCGGTGGCCCAGACCTTCTTCATCGACGAAGAACTGCGCGAGCGCTATATCCTCGACGGCATCATCACCCTGGTGGATGCGGCCCACGCCGAGCATCACCTGACCCAGACCATCGCCCAGGCCCAGATCGGCTTTGCCGACCGCCTGTTGGTGAGCAAGCGCGACCTGGTGGACGATGCCGCCTTCGACGCCCTCAGCCAGCGCCTCACCCGCATCAACCGCCGTGCGCCGATTCGGGTGGTGGACCACGGCAAGATTGACCTGGCCGAATTGCTGGATGTGCGCGGTTTCAACCTCAACGCCGGCATGAGCCTGCGCCCGGTCAGTGCAGCGCCGTCGGTCGACCGTATTTCCAGCCTGGTGCTGCGCACCGACCAGCCGCTGGATATCGACCGCCTCAGCGAGTTCATGAACGAACTGCTGGAAGACCATGGCAAGCAACTGCTGCGTTACAAAGGCGTGTTGAATATTGCCGGGGAGGATCGACGCATGGTGTTCCAGGGCGTGTTGAAGCTGTATGGCTTCGACTGGGATACCGAATGGGCCGAGGGCGAGGCGCGGGAGAGTGTGATTGTGTTTATTGCCGATGAGCTGCCCGAAGACAAGATCCGCCAAGGCTTTGAGCGGGTCTACCAATAAATCCGGCTTGAAATGCACTCCAATGTGGGAGCTGGCTTGCCTGCGATAGCGGCAGGTCAATCACTGATGGGCTGACTGCAAAACCACCATCGCAGGCAAGCCAGCTCCCACACTTGACCCTGTTTCAAATTGAAATCGGCATAAAAAAGCCCGGCACAAAAGCCGGGCTTTTTATTCAAGCAACTGCAGTTACGCGCCGTATACCGGCAGCTTCTTGCAGATGGCCTTGACCTTCTCACGTACCGCGTCGATCACGGCTTCGTTGTTCAGGTCGGCCAGGATGTCGCAGATCCAGCCGGCCAGTTCCTTGCACTCGGCTTCCTTGAAGCCACGGGTGGTCACAGCCGGAGTGCCGAAGCGCAGGCCGGAGGTGACGAACGGCGAACGCGGGTCGTTTGGCACGGAGTTCTTGTTCACGGTGATGAAGGCTTTGCCCAGGGCAGCGTCAGCATCTTTACCGGAAATGTCCTGCTTGATCAGCGACAGCAGGAACAGGTGGTTTTCGGTACCGCCGGACACCACGTCAAAACCGCGCTCGATGAACACGCTGGCCATGGTCTTGGCGTTCTTGACCACTTGTTGCTGGTAGGTCTTGAACTCAGGCTGCAGTGCTTCCTTGAAGCAGATCGCCTTGGCCGCGATCACGTGCTCCAGCGGGCCGCCTTGGGCGCCCGGGAAAACGGCGGAGTTGAGCTTCTTCTCGATCTCGGCGTTGGCACGCGCCAGGATCAGGCCGCCACGTGGACCGCGCAGGGTCTTGTGGGTCGTGGTGGTGACCACGTCAGCGTAAGGCACTGGGTTGGGGTAAACGCCCGCAGCTACCAGACCGGCCACGTGGGCCATGTCGACGAACAGGTAGGCACCCACCTTGTCGGCGATTTCACGGAAGCGTGGGAAATCCAGGATCTGCGAGTAGGCAGAGAAACCGGCCACGATCATTTTTGGCTTGTGCTCGACCGCCAGACGCTCGACTTCGTCGTAGTCGATCAGGCCGTTGGCATCGATACCGTACTGAACGGCGTTGTACAGCTTGCCGGAGGACGAAACCGTGGCGCCGTGGGTCAGGTGACCGCCGTGGGCCAGGCTCATGCCCAGGATGGTGTCGCCGCCTTGCAGCAGGGCCAGGTACACGGCGCTGTTGGCTTGGGAGCCGGCGTGTGGCTGGACGTTGGCGTAATCGGCGCCGAACAGCTCTTTTGCACGGTCGATGGCCAACTGCTCAACCACGTCGACGTACTCGCAACCACCGTAGTAGCGCTTGCCTGGGTAGCCTTCGGCGTACTTGTTGGTCAGAACCGAACCTTGAGCCTCCATCACCGCAGGGCTGGTGTAGTTTTCCGAAGCGATCAGCTCAATGTGCTCTTCCTGGCGCACGGCTTCTTGCTCCATGGCGGCGAAGAGATCGGCGTCGTACTTGGCAATAGTCAAATCACGGCTGAACATGGCGGTCCTCAAGGATCGGGGGCAGAAAAGGAGGGCATTCTAACCCAATGGGTTTTAGATGGCATATGAAAGGACATCATGTCGCGGACAAGTGGGGTTCATCTGGGGATGGGCGGTGTCGGTACTGGCCCCATCGCAGGCAAGCCAGCTCCCACACTTGATCGGGTTCACACAGCCAAATGTGGGAGCTGGCTTGCCTGCGATGAGGCCCTGAGCCTCACCACAGCACTTTCAGTCAAACATGAACAGCGCATCATTACTGAACTGCACCTCAAACCGATTCGCCGGCATTGGCCGCCCGAACAGGTAACCCTGCACCTCATCACAGCCATGCTCACGCAGGAAGTCCAACTGCTCATGGGTTTCCACCCCTTCGGCAATCACCGCCAGGTTCAGGCTGTGGGCCATGGCAATGATCGCCCGGGCAATCTGCGCGTCCTGCTCACCCGAGGGCAGGCCGTCGACGAAGGTGCGGTCGATCTTCAGCACATCGATGGGGAATTGCTTGAGGTAGTTGAGCGACGAATAGCCGGTGCCAAAGTCGTCCACCGCGATGCTCAGGCCCAGGTTCTTCAGGCTGGCGAGGATCTGCAGGGCTTCGTTGACTTCGCGCATCAGGATGCTTTCGGTCAGCTCCAGCTCCAGGCACGCCGGCGGCAGGCCAGTGTCCTTGAGGATGGTGGCGATGCGCGTGCCCAACTGGCCGTCGGAGAACTGCCGTGCCGAAATGTTCACGGAAACTTTAGGCACGCGCACTTTGTTCTGGTGCCAGGCCTTGAGCTGGCGGCAGGCTTCGCTGATCACCCAGTCGCCGACATCCACCACCAGCCCGAGTTCTTCCAATACCGGGATGAAATCCCCAGGCGGCACCAGCCCGCGACGCGGGTGGCGCCAGCGCAGCAGGGCTTCGGCGCCGGTCAGGCGTTTGCCGTCGCCGCTGAATTGCGGCTGGTAATAGAGCACGAATTCGTTCTGGTCCAAGGCGTGGCGCAGGTCGCTTTCCAGCTCCAGGCGCTCCAGGGCGCTGGCGTTCATGTCGGCCTGGTAGAACTGGAAGTTGTTCTTGCCGCGTTCTTTAGCGTGATACATCGCCGTGTCGGCGTTTTTCATCAGTTGGCTCAGCTCGTTGCCGTCTTGCGGGCTCAGGGCGATGCCGATACTGGCGGTCACAAAGAACTCGCGGCCTTCCAGCACAAAGGGTTTGACCAGGCTGGCGAGGATCTGCTCGGCCACATGGATCGCACGGTTCAGCGCCATTTCGCGGCTGACCCGTGGTTGCAGGAGCAAGGTGAACTCGTCGCCGCCCATGCGCGCCACTGTGTCGTCTTCGGCCACACAGCCGAGCAGGCGCGTGGCCATTTCCTTGAGCATACGGTCGCCGGCCGCATGGCCGAGGGAGTCGTTGATCGGCTTGAAGCGGTCAAGGTCGAGGAACATCAGCACCACCCACGACTTCTGCCGTTCGGCGGACTGCAGCGCGGTGTGCAGACGGTCCTGGAACAGCGTGCGGTTGGGCAAGTGGGTCAGGGCGTCGTAGTAGGCCAGGCGGTGGATGCGCTGCTCACTGGCCTTGCGCTCGCTGATATCGCTGAAGAAACACACGTAGCTGGCCAGGTCGCCTTCGTCGTCGAACACCGCGGTAATGCCGACCCAGGCCGGGTAATGCTCGCCATTGAGACGCTTGAGCCACACCTCGCCTTCCCAGGTGCTGTGCTGGTGCAATTGTTTGAGCACATAACGCAGGTGGGCTTCCTGCTGCTCATCGACGGTGAGCATATTGGGCAACTGGTCGAGCACATCGCTCACCGCATAGCCGCTGACCCGGCTGAACGCCTCGTTGGCCTGCACGATGTAACCGGCCGGGTCGGTGATCAGGATCGCCGAGGTGGAATGTTCGAATACCGTGGCCGCCATGCGCAGGTCTTTTTCGGCGCGGCGTTGCTGGCTGATATCACGGCCCACGCCGAGGATGCCTTCAAACGCGCCATGTTCATCCCACACCAGCACCAGGCGCAGCTCTATCGGCACCTTGCGCCCGTCGGCGCGCAGGCAGTCGAACAGAAACAGTTGGGTCTGCACTTCATCGCGCAAGGTGTTCAAGGCGTCGGGGTTGCCGAGGGCGCGGCTGACCTGCTCCATCAGGCTGTAAATGCCGGTCAACTGCTGCGGGTTGGCAACGATTGACTGCCAGCCGTTCTTGAACACCCAGTCCACGTCATAGCCCAGCACGGTGTTGACCGAGGGGCTGATGTAGTTGAGCGCCAGTTGGCTGTCGGTGGAGCAGATCACGTCGCTGATGCTTTCGGCCAGCATCCGGTAGCGCTGTTCACTGTCGCGCAGCGATTCACTGGCCTCGATCTGGTCGGTGATGTCCTTGGCCACGCCGATGATCCGAGTGACCACCGTAGACGTATCCCGGGCCAGGGCCTGCTCGCGGATGTCGAAGCGGCGCCACTGGTTATTGCGGTGGCGAAAGCGCAGTTGGCAGTGCAGTTGGGTGGTGTAAGCGGCTTGGCGTTGCTGCTGACGCAAGTCGTGGTAATGCTCGGCGTCTTCGGGGTGCAGCAGGATTTCCCAGAAGTACTCGCCCATTTGCTGCAGTTCGGCCTTGTTGTAGCCCAAGGTGTGGCCCAGATGATGGTTGCTGAAAATCATGCGCTGGCTGATCACATCCTGCACATACAGGTGATCGGGCACCGTGCGCACCACATCCGACCAGAAGCTTTCACGCTCCACCAGCGACAGTTCGATCAGCTTGCGGCTGGTGATGTCGCTGATGCTGAGGATCACCGCCTTGACGTCATCTTGCTGCTCCGGCAAACGCATCACCAGCCACAGGTACTGTTCGTTGCCGGCCACGTCGTTGAGCTGGATTTCCAGCTCCAGCTGTTTTTGCCGGGTCAGTACGGCTTCCAGCACCTGATAGCCGATGGACGTAGCATTGCTCGGGCAATCATCGATCAGGCGCTCCCAGGCTTGCTCGCAGGACGCGACGTTCAGCAGGCGCACGGCCATCTGGTTGACCTCGGTGACGCGCAACTCCTTGAGCAGTTGCTTGCGCTGCGTGGGGTTGGCCTGCAACCAAGCGTGCAACTGCTCGCGGCTTTGCACCTGGGTTTTGTCGCAAAACGCCTTGAGCCCCGACAGGTCCAGCACGCACAAGGCCACGCCGGTGCCTTCGAAGATGTCCTGATAGCGCCGCCGGCCTTCATTCACCTGGCGTTGGCGGCGGCGCATGTTGAGCAGCACGATCACCGGGATCAGCGAAAACGCCAGGCCAAGCAGGCACTTGCCGATAAAGGCCGGCAGCAGCTGTTCCAGCACCGCACCGCGGTCAAACATGCCGCGCAGTTGCCAATCGCTTTTGCTCAACGGCGTGACCAGCACGCTGCGGTTCAATTCTTCCGGGGTCAGGGCGCCGGACCACTGCGCCGGCATCCCGCTGTCACGGCTGACCACACGATGGTTCAGGCTGTTCTCGATCGCCCACATCGGGCGCTGGCCCTGAACATCCTGGCGCGTGAGGTTAGCCAGATAATTGGGCGCCAGGCGCAAGGCCCAGTACACCTTGGAGCCACCGCTGGGTTGGTGCAGCAACAGATAGATGACCGTGCCGTCATTGTCGTTGCTCAGGTAGTAGGACTGGGCGTGACTGCGCTTGACCAGGTCTTCGAGCAGGGCACTGTCTCGGCTACCTTGGGCAGTGTCGCTGATCAGGGCGCCGCTGGGGGCGAGCAGGGCGAAGCTGCGCAAATCCGGCAGGGAGCGCTGCAGAGAGCGCATCAAGGCCTGTTGCTGTTCGGCGGTGCGCGGTGGTTCAAGGATGGGCAGCAGGTTCAGGGCGATCTGCGCGCTCAGGGCCATGTTCTGGCTGATCTGCTCAGCCAGGTCGGCGCTGTAGTCGATGGTGTATTGCTGTTGGTTTTTCTGGTTTTGCTGCAATTGGTCAAGCAGTTGCCAGAACAACAAGGCGAGCAACAGCAGGACAAGCGTCGCCAACGCGCCTTTCAAGGTGCCGTGCAGGGGCGCTCCCGGCGCAATATGAGCGGCGCGCAAGGGCGTGGGCGGCGTGACGTTGGACAAACTGTGATCCTGCGGTTTGGCTGGACTGGCGCGCGACGTGCACTATAAGCCGGACGCCCGAAGGGCGGCTAGCATGCCTTGAGTTGTGGCAAAGTGCCAGTCCTGCCTGGCTGGACTGCCCCAGCGCATTCAGGTAGCTTTGCCGGT
Organism: Pseudomonas sp. MF6394; assembly: GCF_002018845.1. Lineage (NCBI taxonomy): Bacteria > Pseudomonadati > Pseudomonadota > Gammaproteobacteria > Pseudomonadales > Pseudomonadaceae > Pseudomonas > Pseudomonas sp. MF6394. Next base: position 160,632 of record NZ_MVOJ01000005.1, on the reverse strand, counting down.
TACGCGGGGGCGTTCCAGCCCCAGACATTCAGGCTTTTTTTGCTCGCTGGCATTGATGATAGTCAAAGGCCAGCGCGGCGCATGGCCTGGCACGGGCTTCGTCCGCTTAATTCATCAGTCACTGACGCTAGGTTCACCATGGCTCAATACGTCTTCACCATGCATCGGCTGGGAAAAGTTGTTCCGCCGAAGCGGGAAATCCTGAAAAACATTTCGCTGTCCTTCTTCCCAGGCGCCAAGATCGGCGTGCTCGGCCTCAACGGTTCGGGTAAGTCCACCCTGCTGAAAATCATGGCGGGCGTCGACACCGAGTTCGAAGGCGAAGCCCGCCCGATGCCGGACCTGAACATCGGTTACCTGCCGCAAGAGCCGATCCTGGACCCGACCAAGACCGTGCGTGAAGTGGTCGAAGAAGCCGTCAGCGTGATCAAGGACGCCCAGGCCCGCCTCGATGAGGTGTACGCCGCCTACGCCGAACCGGATGCCGACTTCGACAAGCTGGCCGCCGAACAGGCCAAGCTCGAAGCGATCCTGCAAGCGGGCGATGGTCACAACCTGGAGCGCCAACTGGAAGTCGCCGCCGATGCGCTGCGCCTGCCAGCCTGGGACGCCAAGGTCGAGCACCTGTCCGGTGGTGAGAAGCGCCGTGTGGCCCTGTGCCGCCTGCTGCTGTCGGCCCCTGACATGCTGCTGCTCGACGAACCGACCAACCACCTGGACGCCGATTCCGTCGCCTGGCTGGAGCACTTCCTCCACGATTTCCCGGGCACTGTGGTTGCGATCACGCACGACCGTTACTTCCTGGACAACGTCGCCGGCTGGATCCTGGAGCTCGACCGCGGCGCCGGTATCCCTTACGAGGGCAACTACTCCGGTTGGCTGGAAGCCAAGTCCGACCGTCTGGCCGCCGAATCCAAGCAGCAATCGGCCCACGAAAAAGCCATGAAGGAAGAACTGGAGTGGGTGCGCAAAGGCGCCAAGGCCCGCCAGTCCAAATCCAAGGCCCGTCTGCAACGCTTTGAAGAAATGCAGTCGCAGGAATTCCAGAAGCGCAGCGAGACCAACGAGATCTACATCCCGGCCGGCCCGCGCCTGGGTGACAAGGTCATCGAGTTCAAGAACGTCACCAAAGGCTATGGCGACCGCGTGCTGATCGACAACCTGTCGTTCGCCATGCCAAAAGGCGCGATCGTCGGCGTTATCGGTGGTAACGGTGCGGGTAAATCCACCCTGTTCCGCATGCTGATGGGCAAGGAAACCCCGGACTCCGGCAGCATCGAGATCGGCGACACCGTGCAACTGGCTTGCGTGGACCAGAGCCGCGACGACTTGGACGGCAGCAAGACTGTGTTCCAGCAGATCTCCGACGGTTCCGACCAGATCCGCATCGGCAACTATGAAATCCCGTCGCGCACCTACGTTGGCCGTTTCAACTTCAAGGGCGGCGACCAGCAGAAGTTCGTCAAGGACCTGTCCGGTGGTGAGCGTGGTCGCTTGCACCTGGCCCTGACCCTGAAAGAGGGCGGCAACGTCCTGCTGCTCGACGAACCGTCCAACGACCTCGACGTTGAAACCCTGCGTTCCCTGGAAGAAGCCCTGCTGGACTTCCCGGGCGCCGCCATTGTGATCTCTCACGATCGGTGGTTCCTTGACCGCGTCGCGACCCACATCCTGGCGTACGAAGATGACTCCCAGGCGGTGTTCTTCGAAGGCAACTACACCGAGTACGAAGCCGACCGTAAGAAGCGCTTGGGTGAGGCCGCTGCCCAGCCGCACCGTGTGCGTCACAAAAAGCTGGCCTGATGTTGCAATAGCCGCAGCAGCCTGTTGAAAAAATACCCCTCACGCAGGGGTATTTTTTTGCCCGCGTTATGCCGGAAGCGTTGTGGGCGCCAGGGCCGGGCGGCTGCGCAGCAATTCTTCGACCACTCCCATAAAGGCCTCGACCAACAATGAGCGTGATGGTGAGCGCGTGAGTATCAGCAGGTGTACCCAGGCTTCGGGGTCTGCCAAGGGGCGGTAGACCACGCCTTCCCTGGCCAGGGTGCGGGTGCACTGGGGCACCAGCGAGACACCTTGGCCTGCCGCCACCAGGGCGATGATCGAGGTGATCTGGCGCCCCGCTGGGCCCGGGCGTAGCGCCAGGCCGCGGCGTTGATACAGGTGCTCGATGGAGCCGTTGAGGCCCGAACCGTAATCGCTGGGAAACAGAATCAACGGGTACTCACTGAGCTGGGCGAGGGTGACTTCGTCCTGCTCCGCCAGCGGGTTGTCGCTGCAAAGCGCCGCCACCAGCGGTTCTTGCCCCAACGACAAAGCCTCGACGCCGGTTTGCCCGGCCTCCGGCAGCAGGCGGCTCATGCCGACGTCGATGCGCCCGTCCAGCACGTGCGTGTGCAGGCTGCCGGAAGCGCTCTCCACCAGGGTCAGTTGCACATCGGGAAAACGCTGGGCGAAGGCTTGCAGGGTTTGGCTGAAGAGTTCCGACAGGGCGATCGAGCTGGCATAGCCTACGACCAATTGGCCGGTCGAGCCGGCAGCCAGCTTGGCGGCGATGTCTTGTGCAAGCCTGGCGTGCTCCAGCGCCGCGCGTGCATAGGGCAAAAAGTGCTGGCCTTGGGCGGTCAGTGTGACCGTGCGGCTGGTGCGGTCGAACAGGCGAAAGCCAAGCTCGGTTTCCAGGGCCGAGATCTGCCGCGTCAGGGGCGGCTGGGCAAGGTGCAGGCGCTGGGCCGCACGGCCGAAGTGCAGCTCTTCGGCGACCGTCAGGAAGTAACGTAACTTGCGTAGATCAAGCATTCTGTTTCCTGGGTATTGATCGGTCCGAATTCGGTATTGGTGTTCCCTGCGCTGGGTATTCTATAAACATCCTCGACTATAAGACGAGAGGTCACATGAACCCGCGCTTGCCTCATGCCCGCTTCGCCGTGTTCCTGTGTGGCTGTGCGGCGTTTCTGAATCTTTATGCGACACAGAGCATCCTGCCTGCGTTTGCCGAAAGCTTCCAGGTGAGCGCCCGGCAGGCAGGGTGGAGCATCACGGTGACCACGCTGGCGGTGGCGCTGACCGCGCCGTTTGTCGGGCGTCTGACCGGACGTTTCGAGCAACGCACCGTGATTGCCGTGGCCGCGTTGCTGCTGGCGCTGCCGACGCTGCTGACGGCCTATGTGGACAGTTTTGCCGAGCTGCTGGTGTGGCGTTTTGTCGAAGGGATGTTGATTCCCGTGGTGTTCGCCACCAGCGTGGCCTACATCGGCGATCGCTGGCGCGCGGCCAGCGTTACCGAGATCACCAGTTTGTACGTCGCGGGGACGGTGCTCGGTGGGTTTGCCGGGCGCTTTGTCTCGGGTGTCATGACCCAATATGTGGGCTGGCGCGAAGCCTTCGAACTGTTGGCGGTGATCAGCCTGCTGGTCGGCCTGCTGATTGTGTGGCTGTTGCCGGCCAATCCGGTGGCGCGGCCCGGCGTTGCGGCCGTGGGCATGCACGGGGTGCGCCGGCTCCTGCGCAAACCCTTGCTGGCGGCCTATGGCGTCGGTTTCTGCGTGCTGTTCTCCCAAGTCGCAACCTTTACCTATGCCGGGCTGTATCTCAGCCAGGCCCCGTTCAACCTGGGCGCTGCAGCCTTGGGCACTTTGTATGCGGTGTTCCTGCTGGCGCTGGTGGTCATTCCTGTTGCGGGGCGCTTGAGCAAATCGCGACCACAATCGCAGTTACTGACCGGCGCTGTGGCGCTCGGCATCTGTGGCTCGGCGCTGACATTGTTGCCGTCCCTGTGGCTGATCGTGCTGGGGCTGGCCCTGAGCTCTACCGGCGTATTCCTGGCACAGGCATCCGCCAATGCGTATATCGCCACCACGGCGGGCCCGGACAAGTCCGGCGCCGTGGGGCTGTACCTGACCGGTTATTACCTGGGCGGCAGCGCCGGCGCCGTGGCCCCGGCCATGCTCTGGAATCAATGGGGCTGGCCGGGCTGCGTGGCGTTGGTCGCAGGTTTTCAGCTGTTGTCGCTGGCGATTGCCCTGCTGGGCTGGAAACCGGTAAAGCCCCAGGCCCTGATCGCCGGACAGCGGGGCAAACCAGCCTGATTTTTCATCCAATAAAGGACTATGAGAGGTGAACATGACTAACACCGTGATCAAGCGCAGCCAGTTGTTGAAGCTCATCGAACCGGTATTGAACGACATGCCGGCCGGTGCATTGCGCCACGCGCTGTTCGAAGCCTTCTGGGCTCAGGAAGACGCGCTGGTGGATATCGAAGACGCTTTTGCGCGACTCACCTCGCGTCGGCATTCGCCGGCGGTACTGCGCAAGTTCTTCGCCAGTTGGTCCAAGACCAATAATTCGGCAGCCAGTGTGTCCGGCCTGGCCAACCGCATTACCTTGCTGGCGCGCTCCGATGAAGGCTCCGCCGCCGCCGCGCAGTTGTACCGCGCCTGCGGCAGCCTGCAACGCATCACCGATGAAGATCTGGGCGCGTTGGGCAACACCTTGCACGCAGACCTGTTCTACACCATGGCCACCGCGCTGTGCGGCGATGGCCAGTGGATCTTGAAGGACAATTGCCTGCCCTCGGCGCAGGCGTTCAAAGACTGGACCGACACCCGCCGCCTGCGTGATCGCGACCTGCTGCAGGGGTTGCTGACCACGTTGATCCACGAGGTGTACACCCACGGCGAAGTGGAATTCATCCACCCGTTGTACTCACAGTGGTTCGTGCGGGACATGGGCGTGCCGCCGGAGAAATCCCGTGCGACAGTGGCCTGGGTCACGGTGCACACCGGCGGTACCGAGAGCAACCATTTCGCCCATGCGGTGGCGGCGGTGAATGAGTTCACCACTGCCATGCAGATTGAAGTAGACCCCGCCACCGCGCGCGACATTTTTGCCCAATACCTGCAGCGTAAAGCCAGTGTGATGAGCGACTGTGCGCAGTTGCTGGGTTAACCCGGCGTATTGCCTGAGAGCCTCTGACCCAGATGAACACCCTGAAGCAGACCGCAGCGCCATCGTTGTCGCCGCCTGACCCGGTCACCGTGCGTCGCCGCGCTCTGGTGGCCGGCTGCGGCGCGCATGCCGTGCACGACGGGCTGACCGATGTGATTTATGTGCTGTTGCCGATCTGGCAAGCGCAGTTCGGCCTCAGCTACGCCCAGATCGGCCTGTTGCGCGGTGCCTACGCGGGCATGATGGCCGGTTTTCAGTTACTGGCCAGCCGCGCTGCCGCGCGCTGGGGGCGTGAACGCTTGCTGGTAGGTGGCACGGCGTTGGCAGGCCTGGCCTACCTGCTGGCCGGCCAGGCCGGTGGGCTGGGCGTGTTGCTGTTGGCGCTGCTGCTGGGCGGGCTCGGCGCGAGTACGCAGCACCCGCTGGCCTCGTCATTGATCACCGATACGCATGAGGCAGGCGGGGGCGTCAAACAAGCATTGTCGCAGTACAACTTCGGCGGCGATATCGGCAAGACCCTGATCCCGGGGTTGATCGGCCCGTTGCTGGCGGTCATCAGTTGGCGCGCCAGTGTCACCCTGCTGGGTGTCCTCGGGCTGCTGGCGGCAGGCCTGTTGTGGTGGCTGATCCCGGCACGGGCCGAGGCGTCGGCAGCACCGGTGAAAGCTACCCGTACGGGCGGCGGCGCCGGTTCTGCGAGCGGCCTGCGTGCGCTGATCGTGACCGGCACGCTGGACAGCGCCGTGCGCATGGGGTTTCTCACGTTCCTGCCGTTTTTGCTCAAGGCCAAGGGCGCCGGGCCCGCGGGCATCGGCCTGGCGCTGACGATGCTGTTCGTGGGGGGCGCCTTCGGCAAATTGTTGTGCGGTTACCTCGGTGCGCGCATCGGCATGATGAAAACAGTGTGGGCCACGGAGTTCACCACGGCCGTGCTGATCGTCATGGCGGTGTACTTGCCCTACGCCGGCTTGATGGTGATGTTGCCGCTGCTGGGGCTGGCGCTGAACGGCACGTCGTCGGTGCTGTACGGCGCAGTCCCGGACCTGGCAGGGCCGGGCAAGCGCGACCAGGCGTTCGCCGTGTTCTACACCGGCACCATCGGTGGCGGCGCCTTGGCGCCGGTGCTGTTCGGCAGCCTTGGGGATGCCACCGGTGTGCCCATGGCCGTCCTGTTGCTGGCCGCCACCCTGTTGCTGACCTTGCCGCTGTCCTGGCGGGTTCAGCAAGGGTTGGAGGCCCAAGCCCGGTAGGGCGAACGAACGTTCCAACGTGTTCTGGCAGGTATAACAATGAATAACAGTGAGCCCTCTGCCGTGTCATTGCCGTTGTCCCAGCGTGCGCAACGTCTCAGCGCACCCGGCACGTCCAGCATGCGCAGCAAAGCCAATGCCTTGAAAGAAGCCGGCGTCAATGTGGTCAACTTTGCCGCGGGCGAATTGTCCTTCGATGCCTGCCCGGTCATGCAAGCCGCCGCGGCCGAGGCGCTCGCCACTGCCCGCAACCGCTATACGCCGCCCATCGGCCTGCCCCAGCTTCGCCACGCGCTGGCGCAGCAGGTCACTCAGCGCTGCGGGGTGAAGTACGTCGCCGATGAAATAGCGGTGACCGCCGGTGCCAAGCAGGCGTTGTATAACGCCGCAATGGTGCTGCTCAATCCGGGGGATGAAGTCATCGTCGCGGTGCCGTACTGGGAAACCTTCCCCACCCAGATCCAGCTGGCCGGCGGCGTCCCCGTCTATGTCGACACGGCTGCGGATGACTATCGCCTCACCTGCGCAGCGGTTCAGAAGGCCTTGACCCCGCGCACCCGGATGATTGTGATCAACACCCCGAACAATCCGACGGGCACGGTTTATCAGCGCGAAGAACTGCTGGGGATTGCCCGGCTCGCCTTCGCACACAGGCTTTGGGTGGTGTTCGACGAGTGTTACCGCAAACTGGTGCGCGCGCCCCACGAGCATCACAACATCGTGTCGCTGTTTGCGCCGCTCAAACATCAGACGGTACTGGTCGATTCGTTTTCCAAGAGCCACGCGGTTACCGGCTGGCGGGTAGGGTATGCGTGCGCGCCGGCCCCAGTTATCGCCGCCATGCACAACCTGCAAGGGCATACGACGTCCAACCCCAGCAGCCTGTCCCAATATGCCGCGCTCGGCAGCCTGATGGCGGACGCGCCGCACTTTACCCGCCAGGTCAATGCCTTCCTCGACCAGCAATTGCTCGCGGCCTGCACTTGCCTTGGGCATGTCGACGGCATTCGGTGCGCCCCGCCGGAAGGGGCGTTTTATCTGTTTATCGACGTGTCCCGCAAGTTGGGTGGCCGCTACCTGGGCACCGTTATTCGTGACGTCGACCACTTGGCCGATCTGTTATTGACCGAGGCCCATATCGCGGTGGTGCCCGGCTCTGGCTGTGGCGACGAAAACAGCATCCGCATCTCCTACGCCGTTGAGCGTGAAGCGCTGATTGAGGGCCTCACACGCTTCGCTCGTTTCATGTCAGAAATCGTTGCGCATTAACCCCACCTTAAAAGGATATGAGCCGTGGAAAATCTGAGCCGCCAATTTATCGGGTACGTGAACCAGGCGCTGGTGGATGTCGAGGACGAACATCTGGCCCAGGCCCTGCTCAGCGGTTTCAACAGTCAAACCGCCGCGCTGGACACGTACTGCGAGACCTATGTCGACATGACCTCCAGTAATTGGAGCGAGTCGTCACTGTGTACGTTCTTCTGTGGCTGGCGTAGCCCGGACGGCGCCGCCCATGCCGTGTCGAGCATCATCGTGCGCATCCTCCAGGAGTCGGCATCGTTGACGGATGACGCCCGGTTGAAAATGCTCGAAGCGGCGGCCCATTGTGGGGAGATCATTGTCGAGGACATCGGGCTGGGTGAAATGCATGGGCATCCGCACCATTCCAAGCTGTATTACCGCATGGCTTCGGCCATCTGCGGCTCCGATGATTGGCGCCTGCAAGACAAATTCCTCAACCCGATCACCAAAGAATTCTCCGGTTGGGTGGGGGAAAAACGCCCGTTGGCGCCGCAACTCATCGAAGCGCTGGAAATGATGGCCATGACGGAGTTGTTCAATACCGGCGAATACAACCTGATGACCCCGCTGTGGAAACAGTGGTTGCGCGATGTGCGGGGCTATAGCGCCGGTGAGGCCAGCCGCGTCGCGAGTTTTCTCAGCGTGCATTGCGGCAGCGTGGAAGCACGCCACTTCAAGCATGCCGCAGAGGCGTTGCGGCTGTATGCCAGCGCCACCGGGCAGGCGGTGGATTACGCGCGTATCGCACGGCTCTCCAGGGAGTACGTGGCCAGGGCCTGCGAACATCTGCAAAAGATGGCGTCGGTGCTCAAGTGCGAACAGCCCGCCTGGGATTGAGGCTGTCCGATAACCCCGTTGTACCGCTGATAAGGAGCCTGAACCTATGATGGATACCGAAGCGCGCCGACGCCCTCTGTCGGCGCTATTGGATAGCAACCGTTGCCTGCGCGTACTCGAAGCCCATAGCCCGATATCGGCGTTGCTCGCGCAGCGCGCCAGGCTGGAAATCAGCCCCGGGCATACGGTGGGGTACGACGCCATCTGGTCGAGTTCGCTGACCGACTCGACCCAGCGCGGGTTACCCGACATCGAAATTCTTTCGCCCAGTAACCGATTGCCGGGGATTCGCGAAATTTTCGATGTGTGTTCGCTGCCGCTGATCTTCGATGCCGATACCGGCGGCAAGGCCGAACATTTCGCGATTCATATCAAGATGCTGGAGCGCGCGGGCGTCTCGGCGGTGGTGATCGAAGACAAGTGCGGCCTGAAGAAGAACTCACTCTTGGGCATCGAGGTCGACCAGGCGCAGGAGTCCATCGAGGCCTTTTGCGCCAAGCTCCAGGCCGGCTGTGCGAGTCGCACCGGCTCAGGGCTGATGATGATTGCCCGGTGTGAAAGCTTGATCCTGGACCGCGGCATGGAAGAGGCGATGGCGCGGTGCCTGGCGTATGTGGAGGCGGGGGCGGACGGCATCATGATCCACAGCCGCAAGCAGGATGGCCTGGAAATCCTGGAGTTCGCCCGGCAGTTTCGCCGGCAGCGGCCCAAGGTGCCGCTGATTTGCGTGCCGACCAGCTATGTTCACCTGAAGTTCGAGGTGCTGGAGCGAGCAGGTTTCAACGCGGTGATTTATGCCAATCACATGTTGCGCAGTGCCTACCTGGCCATGCGCGATACCGCCGTCGGCATACTCGCCAATGGCAGGACGCTGGAGCTGGAGCCACGTTGCCTGGGCATCGACGAGATACTCGACCTGGTGCCGGGTACGCGCTAGTACCCTGCTCCCACATTTGATCGAGTACACCGGTCATGTGGGAGCTGGCTTGCCTGCGATAACGGCCTACCTGTTGGTGCAAAACTCAGAGCGAAATCCCCATTTAAGGGCAAAAAAAGGCAGTTATTTATACTTATTGCACCATTTAATTTCACAAAGGCGACATTTTGCCCTGTCGCGGTGCGAAACGAATTGATAAAGTCCGGCTCAATCTCTGTTTAACAACAATCAATTTGCCGAGACTTTTCATGACCGAATCCGTCGACTCCTTCCTTGCCCGCCTCAAGAAACGCGACCCGGACCAGCCGGAATTCCACCAGGCTGTAGAAGAAGTCCTGCGCAGCCTGTGGCCCTTTCTTGAAGCCAACCCGCACTATCTGACCTCGGGCATCCTGGAGCGCATCTGCGAGCCGGAGCGCGCGATCACGTTCCGGGTGTCGTGGGTGGATGATCACGGCCAGGTCCAGGTCAATCGCGGTTTCCGTATCCAGATGAACAGCGCCATTGGGCCCTACAAAGGCGGCTTGCGCTTTCACCCTTCGGTCAACCTGGGCGTGCTGAAATTCCTTGCCTTCGAACAGACCTTCAAGAACTCCCTGACCTCGCTGCCCATGGGCGGCGGCAAAGGCGGCTCGGACTTCGACCCCAAGGGCAAGAGGGACGCCGAAGTGATGCGCTTCTGCCAGGCGTTCATGAGCGAGCTGTACCGCCACATCGGTGCGGACGTGGACGTACCGGCCGGCGACATCGGTGTGGGCGCGCGGGAAATCGGCTTTCTGTTCGGCCAGTACAAACGCTTGAGCAATCAATTCACCTCGGTGCTGACCGGCAAGGGCATGACCTACGGCGGCAGCCTGATCCGCCCGGAAGCCACCGGTTTTGGCTGTGTGTATTTCGCCGAGGAAATGCTCAAGCGCCAAGGCCAGCGCGTCGAAGGCAAGCGGGTGGCGGTGTCCGGCTCTGGCAACGTGGCGCAGTACGCGGCGCGCAAGGTCATGGACCTGGGCGGCAAGGTCATTTCCCTGTCGGACTCCGAAGGCACCCTGTACGCCGAAAGCGGTTTGACCGAAGAACAATGGTCGGCGCTGCTGGAGTTGAAGAACGTACAGCGCGGGCGTATCAGTGAACTGGCCACACGTTTCGGCCTGGAGTTCCGCAAAGGCCAGACGCCTTGGGAACTGGCCTGCGATATCGCGCTGCCCTGCGCCACCCAGAACGAGCTCGACGCCGACGCTGCGCGCACCTTGCTGCGCAACGGCTGCCTCTGCGTGGCCGAAGGCGCGAACATGCCGACCACCTTGGAGGCTGTGGATATCTTTATCGATGCGGGCATCCTGTTTGCGCCGGGCAAGGCGTCCAATGCCGGTGGTGTGGCGGTGAGCGGCCTGGAAATGTCGCAGAACGCCATGCGCCTGCTGTGGACCGCAGGCGAAGTGGACAGCAAGCTGCACAACATCATGCAGTCGATCCACCATGCCTGCGTGCATTACGGTGAAGAAAACGGCCGCATCAACTACGTCAAGGGCGCCAACATCGCAGGCTTCGTGAAAGTGGCTGACGCGATGCTGGCCCAAGGCATCGTTTAAATCTCGGGTTCGACGCGTAACACTTCGATCAATTGATCGCCGACGGGGCGCTGCCACAGCACCTCGTCGCCCACCTGGGCGCCCAACAAGGCACGGCCCAGAGGCGAGCCCCAGTTGATCAAGCCCGCGTTGGCATCGGCCTGGTCTTCACCGACCAACTGGATGCGCTGCTGTTCGTCCTGCTCGTTGGCGAACGTGACCCAACTGCCGATCTGTACCTTGTCGGTGGACGTGGCCGGCACGACTACCTGGGCGCTCTGCACCCGCTGGTTGAAGTAGCGTAAATCCCGCTCAAGGTCAGCCTGGCGCTGTTTATCAGCCTGCTCACCTTTGGCGGCTTCGTCGCTGTGCTCCGCGTGTAACTGCGCCACCTTGGCCTGCAACTGCGCCAGCCCTTGCGCAGTCATGCGGTTGGGCTGCTCGCTGACCTGGCGCTCCACCGGCTGATCGGCCTGGGCCGCCGCGTTGTCTTCATTTACAAAAGCTCGGCTCATGGCGTTCTCCTTCCTATGGAAGTTGGGCCACATTCGCGGGCTGATCGTTCCCACGATCAGCGTGAGCGATAGGCTTTGGCGGCGTCGCGATCTTTTTCCTGCTGCCAATCGCGTTCGCGGTCGTCCCTGCGGTTTTCCTCGTAATCGCGCAGTTCCTGGCTCTCGCGCATGGCCTTGCACTGACGAAACCCATCTTCCCAACCTTCGGCGTATGGCCGGTCTTTCAGATAGCGCGGCACATTCTTGCGAAACGCCCCGGTAATCACCCCAGCGGCCTGGCGCCCGCTGCTGCAACCGTCGTCAAAACCGTCGGCGAAGGCCGGTGGATAACCTTTGGCCAGTAATTCCTGATGGGTTGACTGGCAACCCGACAACCCCACCACCGCGCACAGCATGACCGCATACCGCCACATGGCGTACTCCCTGGCCGTTTTACGGCTGATAAGGAGAGTCTAGAAGGGGATTTGTTGGGGCGGTGTGAAGAAAAGGTGAGAAGGGCGTTTGGTTCACTCGCCGTTCGAAGTCGACGCTGTACCTATGGAGATGGAGCAATCTGTCTCGCCATAGGTACAGGGTGTGGGGTTGCGCTAATACCAGCCTGCTGTCAGGTGTCAGTCGTAATAACCCACTGTCTTTTTCAGTTGATCGGCGTATTCGTAAATCTCATCGATGGACGAAATCGCATGCCGCGTTTCATTTTTTTCCTCGTCGAATATCCCGAGGTATTTCTGGCTGCGATTGAAGTGAAGACGGCAAATCGGCTTACGGTTGTTATCATCTAGCAGCACTCCAAAATAGCTCTGCGTATCCCTTTGTACGATTCGTTTTGCATCGACCACTGAGCGTACAACGGCCCGGACAATGTGATAACCCTCCAGCTCTTCCAGCGTCGTCAGGATTTTATCTTCTGTTTCATCTCGGTCTTGTGCGTCTGCCTTCGCGCTGTTTGTAACGGGTATTGATGCTAGCGAGGGTTGAATAACGCCGCTCATTGCGGACTTCAGACGATCGTTGATTTGATCATTCAGAAACTGGGCTAATGCTTTACGGGTCAGTTCGTAAAATTGCTCGCGAACCTTTTGTGTGATTACGCCCTCGTAGACACGGGAGGCGAAAAACTTCACAAAATCATCTTCTGGTTTGCTGACTTGGGTACCGATGAGCTTTTTCAATTGGCTGACGTATTTTAATTCCCCAGCAGCATTGATGATTGAGTCGACATCGAACGCTGATTTGGTGAGCTTGATCAGTTCAGGTACCGAATATTCATCAATATCCAGTAAGTCCAGTTCCAAAAACGGTTTTTCGTCCATTTTATTGGGGGCGTCCAAGTCGGTAAAGAACCTGTAGACCTGACCGTTGGTGAGGATGGAAATTCTTGCGCTTGTGACGTGAAAGTATCGAAAGAGCTGCGAGGCGTGATTAATACTCAGGGACTCGCCGATCTTTTTGCATTCGATGAGTATTTGCACCTCACCGTCCTTCATGATCGCATAATCGATCTTCTCGCCTTTCTTCGTTCCAACATCACAAACAAATTCAGGCATCACTTCCAGTGGATCGAACACGTCGTAGCCCAGCACCGTGTTGATAAAAGGCATTACGAAGGCATTTTTTGTAGCCTCTTCTGTTTGAATGGCCGGGCCTTGCAATCGAACCTTTGCTGCCAGACTGGTGAGCTTTTCAAAAAAATCCATAGTGAGCCTCTTACCTTTTCAGATCCGTGTTTAGGTTGATGGCAGTTTGATATCCAACCAAGACTAGACGCAAACCTTCATAAAGCTAGGTCATCAGGAATAAGTTTTCACAGGTAAAAGGCTCAAAACATGGCTAAAATTTTCTACTTGTTTTTCAAAGAGTTAATGAGGGGCTTAGAACTTCCATGCAGGCAAAGAAATTTGATTAATTTCAGCCTGCTGTTCCGAGCGCGGCATGCTCAGCCAATTCCTGTTGAATAAATGCAGCAATCATCGCGCGATAGACCTGCTCAGTGACCTCAGGGTTGGCGCCCACTACCTCGGATAATGCCCGCACCTTGGCGATTACTTGTTCAACCCGTTGTGGGGCCTTCACGTCATCGGTGTCTTTTTTGAAGCGTGCGGCTTGGGAAACGAAGTGGCCGCGTTCGGCCAGCAATGTGACGATATGTTGGTCGAGGCGGTCGATGTTTTCGCGCACTTCTTCAAGGGTGGTGCAGGCAACAGTCATGTCGATGGAACTCCTGATTTTGGCGAGGTGCGATGCGGTACGGCTGACTATACACGGGCCAAATGTGGGAGCGGGCTTGCTCGCGAATGCGGTGCGTCAGACAAACAATCAGTGACTGACACTGCGCATTCGCGAGCAAGCCCGCTCCCACATTTTGATCGTTGTAAGGCTTGAGTCAGTAGTGGTACCACTTCAGCTCAAGCATCACTTCATTCACTGGCGTGGACAGGTGGCTGTATTCACGCTGGGCACTCAGGCGCAGGCCCAGGTTGCGCGACAGTTCCCATTGCTGGTTGAGGCTGATGCTGCGCCGCACTTCGCCGTTGGTGAAGAAATCGCCGTTGGCTTCCAGGCTCAGGTTGCCCAACGGGTTTTTCCACAGGACGCCGGTGTTGAACCCTGCGGCGGGGGAGATGGCTTCGCTGAAGTCGTTGTTATGTTCCACTCGCACGGTGCCGAGGGCGAAGCCGAGCATGTCGTCGGAGAGTTGCCAGGTGCCACCGGCGCCGCCGTTGACGTGGGCCACGAGGGTTTCGTCGTCGTGTTTGCCCGGCACGCGTTCCAGGCCGCCGGTGACTTGCCACGACCAAGGCTGCAGCAGCGCATTGCGTGGCGTCAGCGAGCGGATGGTGGCCAGGTCCAGTTGCTGGAGTTGCCAGTGATTGCCCTCGTACTGGCGCAATTTCATTTGCAAAATTTCGATCTGCGCGCCCAGGGGGAAGCCTTCGGCGTTGTCGTTGAGGTCGTGGTAGGCCATGCGCAGGCCGTATTCGCCGAAGGCTTTGTCGCCACGGGTACCGATGCCGGCTTGCCAGGTGCGCGACTCGTGGCCGTTTTCCGGCAGGCCAGGCGGGGTGATCTTCAGGTCGGGCGCCGGGTTCTGGTTGATCGCGCGCAGCAGTTCGAAGCTGCGCTGGGAGCGTGTCGCATCGCGCTCCAGGCCATTGGCGCGGTAGCGGCCCAGGCGGTAAGCGGCATCCACGATCAGTGCCTGGCGCTCGCGGGGCAGGGTTTTGAATGCCGGTTCCTGCAGTTGCTTTTGGTCGTCGCTGATTTTCAGCACCCACTGTTGCTCATCGCTATCGAGTGGCTTGGCGCGTTCCAGCAGTTCACGTTCACGCGAAGGCCGATAGTCGATTTTTTCCACTAGCCCCGCATCCTTTACCGCTTTGACGGTATCGGTAGGGATCGCGGTGAGCGGGAACTGTTCGGTCAGGCGCAGGCCAGGGCGGGCCACTTGCAGCAGTTCCAGCAGGCGATAGGAGCAGTTTTCGTCGAAGAAGAAGTAATCGAACTGGATCTGCTTGAGCTCCCACACGTGCTCGACCATGCGCTTGGTCTCGACCTCGGTGAGGTTCAGGCGGTATTCCCACAAATCGCGGTTTTCGAGGCTGCGGTATTCGGAGAGTTTCTCCTGATAGGGCACCAGGGCGAACAGGCCCGGATAACCGCCCATCAGGCCCTTCCAGGCATAGAGGATGCTGTTGTCGGAGCCTTCGATATAGGCGCCGAAGTTGATCGCATAGCTGAGCAGCGCGGTGTTGTTGCTTTGCACGTCGGCCTGGTCGATGCGCAGCAGGGTGTGGCCGAACATCGACGACGGGCTGTTGAGGTAGGCCGCCGGGAAGATCATCACCGCACTATGGGGCGCGACGTCCTTGAACCACTGGGTGAACTCTTTGCATTCCAGGGCGGGCAGGTCGTTGAGTTGCAACTGCGCCTTGAGCCAGCGGGTACGTGCGGGGTAAACACATTGGGCGTGCTTTTCACCCAGGCTGGCCGGTGCGTACAGCGCATCAACGGTGGCCTTGAGTTCCGCATCCGGATGGTGTGCGCCATCGGGAGCGAGGAAGAATTTCTTGTCGCTGACATAGCTGCGCCAGCCACTGACCTTGCCGGCTTCGTAGTGCCCCAGCGACAGCCAGAACGGATCATTGGCCAGTTGCTGCAAACGTTGATCATCAAGGTGCGGGGCCGCGTACAGCGGGGCGCAGGCGAAGAGTGCCAACCAGGCAAAGCGTTTGAGCATAGGGGCAACTTAAGTCAAAAAAGTGAGACCCAAAGGGGAGGCGGGTCCAAAAATAGTACCCGCGCCTCGAAAGGCGCGGGCAGGTCGAGCTTAAGCCTGGGTTGCGTATTTCGCCAGACGGGCATCGCTTTTCAGTACAGCAATGGTGTTGTTGTGCACGTCGTCAGCGGTCACGTCAGCCTTGCTGAAGATCTGCTGGAAGTGCTCGTGGGTCACGGCCGCGAAGTGATCGCGATCTTCCGGCGCAACACCCAGTACCACCGCGTAGGTGGTCAGCGCTTCGCCGTTGCCTTTGGCCATGTCTTCGGACAGCTCGTTCATCATGCCATTCATGGCAATCCAGGACTTGCCGCCGTAGGTCAGGGCGCTGTTGGTGCTGCAACCGTTGGTGCCCGAGGTCATGCCGAAGGTGGCGTTACCCGAAGTACCGTTGGTGGTGGAGGCGAGGAAGTGGGCCGGAGTACCGCGCTGGCCTTCAAACAACATGTTGCCCCAACCGCAGTTCGGGCCACCTGGTGCTTCTGCCATTGCATTGAGGGAGACGACGGTGAAGAGAGTACCAAGAAGGATCCGTTTCATAGCTTTGTTCTCTTTGTGTGCAAACCAATGGACAAGGGTTCAGGTGCTCAACGCACCCTAGGGGCCAGTTATTAGTCCAACCCGCGCAGTTTGGAGTTTAGGCACGTTCCCAGGGTTCCGTGTTTTTTTATAAACATTCAGTGGCGGGCGATTTTTTTGTAGGACGCGTGCCGTGTCTATGCTTTCCCGAAAGCGCGCCTTGCCAGAGCGCTCAACCGGGAGCCAGAATGCCCCATCTGCCCCGCCTGATGTAAGGAAGCCCGATGCCTGATCCTGTTGCTGCCAGCTTGCGTCTAGCGCCCGAAGCGCTGACTCGCCCTTTCTCCGCTGAACAGTTCAGCTTCTCGACCACCAATGATTTGGAGCCCTTTCGCGGTGTGCTTGGCCAGGAACGTGCGGTTGAAGCCTTGCAGTTCGGCGTGGCCATGCCACGCCCCGGTTACAACGTGTTTGTCATGGGCGAGCCGGGCACCGGCCGCTTTTCGTTCGTCAAACGCTACCTGAAAGCCGAAGGCAAGCGCCTGCAAACCCCGGCGGACTGGGTTTATGTGAATAATTTCGATGAGCCCCGCGAGCCCCGCGCCCTGGAATTGCCAGGTGGCGCCGCTGCGGCGTTTATCGCTGATATCAACGCCCTGGTCGATAACCTGGTCGCCACCTTCCCGGCGGTGTTCGAACACCCCACTTATCAACAGCGTAAAAGCGCCATCGACCGGGCGTTCAACCAGCGCTACGACAAGGCGCTGGACGTGATCGAGCGCCTGGCCCTGGAAAAAGACGTGGCGCTGTACCGCGACAGCTCCAACATCGCCTTCACGCCGATGCTCGACGGCAAGGCGCTGGATGAAGCCGAGTTTTCGCAACTGCCGGAAGCCGATCGCGAGCGTTTCCACACCGATATCTCCGAGCTGGAAGAACGCCTCAACGAGGAGCTGGCCAGCCTGCCGCAATGGAAGCGCGAGTCCAACAACCAACTGCGCCAGTTCAACGAAGAAACCATTACCCTGGCCCTGCAGCCTTTGCTGGCGCCGTTGTCAGAAAAATACGCAGAAAACGCCGGGGTCTGTGGCTACCTGCAAGCCATGCAGGTGTACCTGCTCAAAACCGTGGTCGAGCAATTGGTGGACGACGCCAAGACCGACGCCCAGGCGCGCAAGCTGCTCGAAGAGCAATACTGCCCGAGCCTGGTGGTGGGCCACTCGGTCAACGGTGGCGCGCCGGTGGTGTTTGAACCGCACCCGACCTACGACAACCTGTTCGGCCGTATCGAATACAGCACCGACCAGGGCGCGCTCTACACCACCTATCGCCAGCTGCGTCCCGGCGCCTTGCACCGCGCCAACGGCGGTTTCCTGATCCTGGAAGCCGAAAAAATGCTCAGCGAGCCCTTTGTGTGGGATGCGCTCAAGCGTTCCCTGCAATCGCGCAAGCTGAAGATGGAATCGCCCCTGGGCGAACTCGGCCGCCTGGCCACCGTCACCCTCAACCCGCAGATGATTCCCTTGCAGGTCAAGGTGATCATCATCGGCTCGCGCCAGTTGTATTACGCCCTGCAAGACGCAGACCCGGACTTCCAGGAGATGTTCCGCGTACTGGTGGACTTCGACGAAGACATCCCCATGGTCGACGAGAGCCTGGAGCAGTTCGCCCAGTTGCTCAAAACCCGTACTTCGGAAGAGGGCATGGCGCCGCTCACCTCCGACGCGGTGGCGCGCCTGGCGACCTACAGCGCACGCCTGGCCGAGCATCAGGGGCGCTTGTCGGCGCGTATTGGTGATTTGTTCCAGCTGGTGAGCGAGGCGGACTTCATTCGCCACCTGGCGGGCGACGAGATGACCGATGCCGGGCATATCGAGCGCGCCCTCAAGGCCAAGGCCACGCGCACCGGCCGCGTGTCGGCGCGGATTCTCGACGACATGCTCGCCGGCGTCATCCTGATCGACACCGCCGGTGCCGCTGTGGGCAAGTGCAACGGGTTGACGGTGCTTGAAGTCGGCGACTCGGCATTCGGCGTGCCGGCGCGGATTTCCGCCACGGTGTACCCGGGCGGCAGCGGCATTGTCGACATCGAGCGCGAAGTTAACCTCGGCCAGCCGATTCACTCCAAGGGCGTGATGATCCTCACCGGTTACCTGGGCAGCCGCTATGCCCAGGAATTCCCGTTGGCCATCTCCGCCAGTATCGCCCTGGAGCAGTCCTACGGCTATGTGGACGGCGACAGTGCGTCCCTGGGCGAGGCGTGCACCTTGATTTCGGCCTTGTCGAAGACGCCGCTCAAGCAATGCTTTGCGATCACCGGCTCGATCAACCAGTTTGGTGAAGTGCAGGCGGTGGGCGGGGTCAACGAGAAGATCGAAGGCTTCTTCCGCCTCTGCGAAGCCCGCGGGTTGACCGGTGAGCAGGGGGCGATCATCCCTCAGGCCAACGTCGCCACGCTGATGCTCGACGAGAAGGTGTTGCAGGCTGTGCGTGCCGGGCAATTCCATATCTATGCGGTGCGCCAGGCCGACGAGGCGCTGAGCCTGCTGGTGGGCGAAGATGCCGGCGAGCCGGACGCCGAGGGGCAGTTCCCGGAAGGCACCGTGAATGCGCGGGTGGTGGAGCGCTTGCGGGCAATTGCCGAGATGATCAGTGAGGAGGATTTGAAGGAGGCGGAAAAAGAGCTGGCGCAGCAGGCGTTGGCAGAAGCCAAGCCGACCTGATAGCCAAGGCGAAACGGGATCAAAACTGTGGGAGCGGGCTTGCTCGCGAATGCGGAGTGTCAATCACTGCATCTGTGACTGAACCAGCGCATTCGCGAGCAAGCCCGCTCCCACATTGACCTATTAAACCTGCCACAAAATTGACTCTCGCCTGGGACCAACGCCCGTTGGTCTCTACAACCTTGGTTTGTCGCGTTTTTATTCTATTCTCAGAGTCAGGGATATCCACAGGAGTCGCAGGATAGAAACAGCCTCGCCGTGCGCTGGGGCTGAACACCGATCTACCGAGGGTCGCCGCCATGTCGCGCAACCTTTGCCTTACCCGCCAGTGCCTGGGCCTGGTCACCCGTATCGAATGCTCCATTCGCCCTCTGGCCGGGGATAACGGGATGTGGACGCTGCTATTTGCCGCCGGCATGTCGGGCGAACAGCCATCCACCGTCAAATCCCAGGGCCCGTTCCATGGGCCCTTCGTGGCAGAACGCATGCTGGGCACCATCGTCGATAGCCTGACCTTGCACGGCTACGAGCAAATGGACGAGCCGCAGATCTGGTGCCTGCACCTGCAGGCCCATCTGCGCCAACTCAACGGCGGCCAGGAGCGGCTGGCCCTGTAGCGCCGGTTATTTGCTCTCAGGCTTGTCCAGCTTGACCTCAAAGCCGTATTGCACGGTGCTGAGGTCGGTGCGCTGGTAACTTTCCAGCGTGGTCGGCTGGCCGTAGAAGTAATGCACGTCAAACATCGCCGTGCCGTATTCCTCGGCGCGGTGGCTGACGCCGAGGATCTCCTTGAGGTAATTGCCGCTGGCATCCTTGGCGTAGAAACGCCAGCTGTCGGCGGGGAAGTCCTTCTGGTCGACGATCAGCGCGTTGTCCTTGAGCGACAGGCCCTTGGGCAGCTTGGCGGCGTCGATTGTGGCTTTCTCGATGGTGGCCAAAAACAACGGTACTGAGCCCACCACATACGCCGGGGTTTCCGGGAACAGGTTCAGGTCGTACGTCAGCGTGCCGCTGGCGGCATTCAGTTCGAACGCTTCGGTCGGCAACTCGATGGGCTCGCCTCGTTCGCCCTTGTCATCGGCGGTGAAGAAGGTGATAGGCGCGTCACTGTTGTTGCGCTCGGCACCGACCAGGTCGTCATTGAAGGTGAACGGGTGGTCGAACACGATTTTTGCGGCGCTGGCGTCTTCGGTCGATTGACTGATGGTGACGCTGTTTTTCAGTTGATCCTCGGTCATCGACGCATCTTTGAGCCAACTGGCGGCGCCGTCGTCATACACCGTGACCGGCATTGGTAGGGCCTGCACGGTCTTTTGCAGGCTGTTCCTGTCAAAGCGCATCACCGGCAGGTCCAGGTCTTTACGGGTGAGCGTGGCCTTGGAGAAATCCAGCACATTGACCTGCAGGTTATCGATCAGCCCGTTGAAATACACCTTGGCGTAATGGCTGGTCTGCTGGCGCTCGAAGGCTTTTTGCGCGTCGGTCAGCTGTTTATCGAAGGCATCGGACCACGCGGTTTGTTTTTGCATCTCGGCCAGTTGTTTCTCATAGAACGCCACCTGCGCGGCACTCTCGTTGATCGAGCCTGAGCGGGTCAGAAACTGCCCGGTGCTGTCCCGTGCCTGCACCAGCAGCGGGTTGGGTGACGCATCGCCCACTTCGGCGGCCAGGGGCTGGCTGTTGGTCAGTTCGATCTCGGCGTAGTTCTTTTCCAGCGTCAGCAGGTTGAGGGTGATGTTGCCGTCGGTGCGTTTATGGCCCACGTCTTGTTTGGTCAGGTCGAACGTCAGCACCTTGCCCGGGGTGATCACCTCCACCGCGCCCTTGAGGCTGATGGGTTGGGGTTGGCTCTTGTTTTCCGTCTCGATGCCTTCGATAAACGGGTAGGTCACCGTCAGGTCGTCGGGGTTGGTCAGGTTGGAGCTGCTGGGGCTCAGTTGAATGCCGGGGTCGGTTTCGGACCATTCCGGTTGGAAGGGAATGACTTTATTGTTGCTCAGGGTGACCGACTGCCATTCCAGGCCATGGGGGAAGGGGAACTGGTCCGGGGCGTTGAAGTTGAACGGGAAGACCGGCTGCAAGTCCGTCAGATAGTCGGAGTGCGAGGTTTTGCGCAGTACGAACAGGCCATTGATGTAGGTGTCCACCAGCGCTTGGGGCGTAGGGTAATGCTTGAGCACGGCCAGGCTGTCTTCGCCGTATTCGGCTTCGATGGGCTTGCTGGCGAGCTTGACGCGCGCGCGCTCCAGCAACAGCAGCGAGCCGCCCAGGTCCGCAATGGCATCGCGCAGTTTAGGGTCCTGGATGCTGTCCAGGGACTGTTCGAACTTGGTGGTTTTCTCTTCGAGGGTCGCCTGCTTCTGCTCTTCTTTGGGGGAGCAGCCGCTGGCCATCAGCAACGCCGCGCACAGGCCGAGAGCGGCCAAAGGGGATCGCACATCCATCATCTGAGTCTTCCTGTCCGACATCATCGAGCCGAGTGAATGGTCTCGACACTAGCAGAAAAATTCTCTTACAGATGCCACTTGGGTCAGTTTTCTCGCGGTGACAGGGGCCAGGTGGCGGCTGGTATACTCGGCGCCATTTTTAGCCAAGCTGTGTGAGATTCAATGGAACGCTTTATCGAAAATACGATGTACGCCTCGCGTTGGCTGCTGGCGCCGATCTACCTGGGCCTGTCCCTGGGCTTGCTGGTCCTGGCGCTGAAATTCTTCCAGGAAATCATTCACGTAATTCCCAACATCTTCACCATGTTGGAAGCCGAAGTGATCCTGCTGCTGCTGTCGTTGATCGACATGGCCCTGGTCGGCGGCTTGCTGGTGATGGTGATGATTTCCGGCTACGAGAACTTCGTCTCGCAGCTGGATATCGACGAGAACAAGGAAAAGCTCAACTGGCTAGGCACCATGGACTCTTCGTCGCTGAAGATGAAAGTGGCGGCGTCCATCGTGGCGATTTCCTCCATCCACCTGCTGCGCATCTTCATGGACGCCAAGAACGTCGATCCAGAGCACCTGATGTGGTACGTGATCATCCACATGACGTTCGTGGTCTCGGCGTTTGCCATGGGCTACCTGGACAAGCTCACCAAGCATTAAGGCCACGCGCTGGCCTTACTGCTCCACGAAGTAGTAAGGCTGGCGGTTGACTGCCATCTGCTTGATCACCGTAACCGGCGCTTTCAGCCGGTCGGTGTGGTCCGTCAACGCAACGTTGCCGGGCTTGGCGCTCAGGA
Source organism: Pseudomonas sp. MF6394 (assembly GCF_002018845.1). Lineage (NCBI taxonomy): Bacteria > Pseudomonadati > Pseudomonadota > Gammaproteobacteria > Pseudomonadales > Pseudomonadaceae > Pseudomonas > Pseudomonas sp. MF6394. The sequence goes on along the minus strand of NZ_MVOJ01000005.1, from coordinate 138,526 downwards.
AGGCGCGCAGTTCGGCTTCGGTGTTCAGGATCGGCAAGTAGGCCTGCAGGTAGAACACGCTGGCGCCGTCGATGCGCTCGTTGGGTTGATACATCGCCACCGTCCTGCCTTCGTCTTGCAGGGTCTGGATCTGACTCATCACCGGTACGAATGAATGGCGCACATCGGCTTTGGGCGCAAACCAGAAGGCCGCGCTCAGGTAGCAGGCGATGGCCAGGCTGAAAACCCCGCCAATAATGCGCCGATGATAACGGTACAGCCCCGGCTTATGGTCCTTGGCCCACTCCAGCAACACCCGCGCATATTCGGCGGCCAGTACCGCCGCGGCTGGCGTCAGCGCCATCAAATACACCGTGCGTTTGCTGGACGCCAGGGTCAGCAGGGTGAACTGCGCCACCAGCCACACACTGAAAAACAACCGGTAGCGGTTGCGCACCAGGCTTTTGCGGAAGTGCCACAGGCCCAGGTACACCAGGATGTTCCAGGGCAGGAAGGCCTCGGGCAGTTTGGCGAGGTAATAGTAAAACGGCTCGTAATGCCCGGCTTCTACGAACGAACCGCTGAAGCGCCCGACGCTATTGGTCCATAACACTTCACCCACCGCCTGCATCCCGCCGCGCTGAAACAGAAACCCCAGCCAGATCAGCAACGGCACCAACGCCAACAACGTGAACAGCGCCGGCTTGAGCCAATCGCCTAGCCGCAGGCGCTTATCCATCAGGCTAGTGCTGAGCAGGTACACAAAAATCACAATGCCCGGCATCGCCAGCCCCAACACGCCCTTGCTCAACGTAGCGATGACCATCCCGGCGGTAAACAACGCCCAGGCCCAGGTACTCGAACCTTCACGCTCGGGCCGTACCGCCTGGTAAAACCCCAGCAGGGCGGCGGTGACACCGAGGCTGAGCAACGAATCCTCACCCACACCTCGCACATTGCCCCAGTAACTGGCCATGGTCGCCAGGATCAACGCAGCGCTGAACGCCAGCGTCTGCGGCCGCCCGAACCGACGCAGCATCCCGTACAACAGCATCACACTGAACAACCCGGCAAACGCCGACGCCAAGCGCACCGCCCCGGTGCTAGCGCCAAACAAACGAATCGCCCCGGCGTCCAGCCACAGGCTCAGGGGCGGTTTTTCCAGGAAGGGTTCACGAAACAGGCGCGGCACCACCCAGTCATTGTCCAGGTGCATCGCCATGGCGATCCCGGACACCCGGGCTTCGGTAGAGCCTTGCAGCTCATGGTTGCCGAGGGCGAAGAAGAACAACAGAGCAGCAAGCAAGAGCAGCAGGGGAGCGGGGCGCGTCATGGAGTCTGGCTACCGGGGCATGAGACCGATCGGGCGACCGGTCATGGGTAGTCAGGGAGTATACGAGCGCGATTCTTAACCTTTGGTGAACGGCTGTGGGTTTTTCTCGGGCGCGTCAGGGCATTTTCAAGCTGGGCACTGCCGCTTTGCCTTGTTCGGTCAGCACCGGCTCCAATTGCTCCCAGGTAAAGCTCAAGTCGTTGTCGCAACCGTCACCATTGGCCGGTGTCGAGAGTTGCAGGCCCTGAGTGTTGAAGCTGAGGTGAAAGTTGGAGTAATCGGTGATCGCCGGGCAGCCCTCGTCAGTGGTGGTTTGCTTGGCCAGCCAAGTGCTGAAGGCGGCCGGCAGCTTCAAATGGCCGGAATAGGCGTCATGCCATTGCTGATGGCCGCCGAGCCAGGCCCATGGGTCCACACTGTCACCGGTTTGCAGGTTCCAGGAGTGCAGGCCCCAACTGATGCCCATGGCGCCTTGGCCTGCGGCCCAGCGGTAGAACCGCACGGTGAGAAATTGCGATGACCAATAGGCGGGCTCGACCTCGATCTCACTGGTATAGACCGAGCCGTTTCGACCCAGGTATTCACGCCGTTCATAAAAATAGTCGGTTAGATCTTCGTCATTGACGGCCAACGCGGCGAGTTGCTGATTGATCTTCTGCACCGCCGGGCTATCGCCCTCCAGCTTGAGCGTGACGCGTGGGCCTTGGGTCTTGAGCTGGTAGGTGTGGTTGTGGAAAGTCTTCTTCTCGGTCTTGATCGGCAACGGCGCGGCTTCCATGGGCGCGTTATAGGCATCGCTGCCGCAGCCGTCCGTGCCAATGCGGCGCAGGGCCAGTGGCAGCGGCGCACCGCCATCGGTTTTGCTCCAGGCACCAGAAAGGGTATCGCCCTGAGGTTTTTGCAGGGCCCAGAAACCGGTGTTGCCTTCCTCCACCCAAGGGGCGTTGTCGTTGGCCTGGGTCAGTTGAATCGGCGTACGGATGCGCTGGTAGTAATAACTGCCATGCTCCCCGTCGGCGCCGTTGAAACACACGGTGATAGCGGACTTGCCCAAAGTACCTTGCCAAACCCCGTCCAACTCGGCAGCGGTGGCAAGTAAAGGCATGACGGAGAGGGCGATGACGGCGAAGGGCTTGAACACGGGTATCTGACTTCCGGTTGTCTGATAAAGGCCGTCAGGGTAATGGGAAGTGTGAGGGGATGCCAGCGGGCGAGATGCGCTGAGGCGTCTCGCCCGTTTTCGTGTTTTAAGGCTGTGGCGTTTGGGTAGTGAATGGTTGGGTGTTCAAGACCCGTTCTACGAGTAACTCGCCTAGAACGATCAATTGCTGAGCGGCCAGCAGCTTGTGACGGTGCGCGCCTTCAAGTTCGAAAGCCAGGTCGGTGGTCATGGCGTTGAGGGAGGCGAGGGTTTCGCTGGCTTGGATTAGCAGGGTTTCGGGGTGGATGTCTTCGGCGAGGATGAAGAGGGTGGTTGGGGGATTGGGGGTGATTTTTTTCATGATGAAGCTCCCACACTGTTTAAGGAGCTGCCTCCCCCCTGCTGTCAAACAGGAATAGGTGGCAGCTGTACGCGGGTTGACAGACCGGAAGTGTAGGAACCCGGCGCACCCGAAGATGCCCCACGCACAGCCGCCATGAACGGAGCGGAATGCGCAAGCATGCCGCCTTATCACGGGGTGTGAAAGGTTACACTTTTCGGCCTGTCAAAGCCGGACGCTGATCATCAGCGACGTAAAGAAGTTAGCGTTGTGAGGTGGCTTGCGCTAGTTCACCAACAGCGCGGCAACTTGCGGGAAAATTCCGAAGCTCGGCCCTGTTGGCGTCCCCCGTCGTCAGGCTCTGTTAAAAGCTCCAGTCCTCAGCCCGAACCAACTGGCAGAACGGCCCATCGAGCGTGGCATTGTGATGAGCCACGATGGCCTCGGCTTTCATCAAGGGCGTATCAGAACAGGTATGGCCGTCGGCGATAAGCACTGCATCGAAGCCAAGATCACGCGCGGCACGGCAGGTGCTGTCGACGCAGTATTGCGTTTTCATTCCAGTAACTACCACCCCGGTAGCGCCGCAAGCGCGCAGATTGTCTGCCAGTTCGGTCATCGCAAAAGCGTTTGGCCGGCGTTTTTCGAACACCACTTCCCCGCCCATTAACTTCAGTTCCTGTGCAATCAACGTAAGCGGGCTGCCCGGTTCGATTGGCGAGCCAGTAGGGCCGATGTGGCGAGCAAGAAAAATCGGCGCGCCTGCGCTGCGGGCCTTGTCCATCAGAGTATTCAGGGTTTCCAACAGCTCGTCGCAGCGCCAGGGTTTTTCCGGGCCGTGGATGAGTCCGACTTGGATATCGAGTATCAACAGGGCGTACATAGGTGCATCTCCTTGCGTGTGAACCAGCGACACCAAGGCATAAAAAAAGGCCCTGTCCATCGCTGGCGGGCCTTTGAAGTTCGTTTGTTATTGCTTCACGACACCTCGCACGTTCCGCTTGATGCGGTCGTGGTGGTGGTGGTGGTGGTGGTGGTGGTGGTGAGGCAATAGGCAGTCATGGGCTGACACTAGCATTGTGATTGATGGGATGCCAAGTACAAAAAAGATGTCTTTGGGCGTCAAACAGAAGCTGACACCTTGAGGATCGCTTTGCGTCGCATACCTGAAGCTGACCCGTATTCGGCAGTTTCGCACGCTCGGATCTGGCGGAATTTCGCAGTCGTGACGCCTACCGTTCGCTGCGCATATCGAGTCTGATCGTAAGAATGTGTGTAGTCGTCTCAAGTTGACCTGGGCCCGCGCCCTTCGTTGGACAGTGCCTGATTTGCTGGGTGCAGTGCATATCCCTAGGCAGTCCCACTTAACTCGGCATGATTATCTCAGTCACGATGAATTCTTTCGCCGGTTTAGCTACCGATCTAAGGTGGCGACGAAGTGCTTTGGAGATGGGACGCATGGCTGTGGGAGGAGTCGGTACTAGGTAGGTACGGCGCAGCCGTGCGCCAGTTCCCGGAGCTTTTTCGCGCCAGTGAGGGGGATGACTGGGCCTATGCACCCTGGCTGATTCTCCTCCTTGCGAAGCCCGCAAGGGCCGCCTACCCTCGCCTGGCTGGGCTCATGGCGAGCGGTAGTAAACGACGACCGGCTTTTCAGGCTCGCCGGGCTATCGTCAATCTGTTAGTTTGCCGCTTCTTTCGGCAAGCCATGGCAGTTTGCTCACGAACCCTATCTAGATCGCCATGGGTATATCATGGCGGCGGGCTTAGTTGCGATAAAGGCCACTTTTATCGCGCATGCAATAAAGGAAGGCTAAATGCCCACATTGAACTGGATCGGCAAGGAAGCCGTTGTCAAGCATCACAAGGATGTCCCTTTCCGCCTGCTGGAGCCGGTGACAGAACTTTCCTGTGGCGACAATCACGGTAAGGACAGCGGTAATCTCATCGTGCAAGGTGACAACCTTCATGCGCTCAAGGCTCTGCTGCCGCGCTATGCTGGGCAGGTGAGATGCATATATATCGACCCGCCTTACAACACCGGCAACGAGCGCTGGATGTACAACGATAATGTCAATAGCCCCGAGATACGCAAGTGGCTAGGCGATATCGTAGGTAAGGAAGGTGAAACCTTAGATCGCCATGACCGCTGGCTGAGCATGATGTATCCAAGACTCGTCATGCTGAGGCAGTTTCTACGGGAGGATGGCGCAATTTTTATATCGCTAGATGACAATGAAGTCGGACCTTTTCGAGTTCTCATGGATGAGATCTTTGGATCGAATAATTTTGTGGCAACTATTGTCTGGCAAAAAATTTTCACCATTAAGAATAGTGCCAAGCATTTCTCTGAAATGCACGACTACGTCATTGTGTACGCTAAGAAAAAAGATAAATGGGTGCGTAATCTTTCGCCTCGAAGCACCTCTGCGGAAGAAAGTTATTCTAATTCCGATAATGACGAGCGCGGTGAATGGACCAGTAATGCTCTGCAGTCGAGGAATTATTACAGTAAAGGGCTGTATTCCATAACTTGCCCGGGCGGGAACGTAATAAAAGGCCCGCCGCGCGGCACATATTGGCGAATGAGCGAAGAAAAGCTTTGGGAATTAGATAGGGATAATAGAGTCTGGTGGGGTAAATCCAAAAATAACAGCCCGCGAATCAAGAAGTTTCTTGACGAGGCGAAAGAAGGAGTTGTTCCATCAACATGGTGGGAGCACCGCTTCGCTGGGACTAACTCCGGCGCAAAAACTGAGTTGCGCGATATTCTTGGTGAGCAAGAGTTAGAGCTGTTCAATACGCCGAAGCCTTGGCAGCTTATTCAGCGAATAATTCAGGTGGCGACTGATAAGGATTCTATTGTCATGGATTCGTTTTCTGGCTCCGGCTCAACGGCACATGCTGTTTTGAAGCAAAATGCCCGGGATGGAGGGTCCAGAAAATTCATACTCATCGAGGTCGAGAAACAAGTAGCGGAACAGGTCACATCAAAGAGAGTGTCTAAGGTTGTGTCTGGATATTCATTTGTAGGTACGTCTCGTGACGAGTTGTTACGGGAGAGAGTGACTTTCAGTAGCTTCCGAAATGCTAGCAAAATACTCGAAAAAGTTTCTTTGATCGAGGAAGCTGAGAAGCAGCGGTTCACCAGGATAAAAAAAGAAGTAAAGGACGGAGAGTTGGTTGTCACTGGCGAGCTTGATGTTGAAGAGGACATGCCAGGTTTAGGCAGCGGTTTTCAATACTGCCGCCTAAGTGAGCACCCTCTCTTCAACGCCGATGGCCAAATACGCAGTGACGTGACCTTCGCGCAGCTGGCCGAATTCGTTTGGTTCGCTGAAACCGGCACGGGTTTTACCGGTACGGCCGACAGCCCACTGCTGGGCTTACATGAAGGCCGCGCCATTTACCTGCTGTACAACGGCATTCTCAAGGACAAGTCGGTGGCCGGCGGCAATGTGTTGACCGGTCCGGTGCTCGACATACTGCCTAAGTTTGCCGGTTCCAAAGTGATTTACGCCACCGCCAATCGCCTTGGTAGCCGTGCTGCCCGCGAGGGCATCACCTTCAAGCAAACCCCTTACGCGCTGGAGGTGTGAGAGATGAGCGGATTCGTTCCTAAAATTTACCAGCAGCAAGTGCTCGATAGTGTCGAGTGCTATTTTAAGGCTTGTCACGAGCTGGCCTCGCCCTCGACGGCCTTTTTCACAACTACCGAGCGATTGTGGGGCAAAGGCAACCCATACAATCCGCTGTCGGGCTTCCCGAGCGATATGCCGTATTTTTGCCTGCGGGTGCCCACCGGCGGTGGGAAGACCTGGCTGGCGGCCAAGAGCGTGGCGCTGGTCAACACCCACCTGCTTCGTTGCGAGCACAGCGTGATTCTATGGCTAGTGCCCAGTAGGCCGATCCGTGAGCAAACGATCAAGGCGCTGAAAGAAGGGAGCCACCCCTACAACGTCGCACTGCGCGAGACCGGACCGGTCACAGTGATGGATCTGGACGAGGCCAAGAGCGTGACCCGCGCCACGCTGGACACCTCCACCACGGTGATCGTCGCCACTCGCCAGGCCTTCCAAGTAGAGGAAGAAGAATGCCGCAAGGTGTATCAGAGCAGCGGCGCCCTGATGCACCACTTCGATAACCTTTCTCCCGCGCAGCGCGAAGAGCTGCTGAGCGATGGCGAAGGGACGGAGCGCACGACACCGTATTCGCTGGCAAACGTACTGCGCCTGCGTCGCCCCTTTGTTGTCGTCGATGAGGCGCACAACAGCCGCACTGAGCTGGCCTTCGACATGTTGGCGCGCTTTCGCCCCAGCGGCGTGCTTGAGCTGACGGCAACGCCGGATCTGGAGCGCACGCCCAGCAATGTACTGCATAGCGTTTCTGCCGCCGAATTGAAGGCGGAGGAGATGATCAAGCTGCCGGTGGTGCTGGAAACCGAGCCCAACTGGCAACAGTGCCTGGCCGATGCTATCGGCCGTCGCGATGCATTGCACAAGCTGGCCGATGATGAGAGACGGGCCGGTGCGCCCTATTTAAGACCCCTCGTACTCATTCAGTCGGAGCCTCGTCGTGCGGGTGTCGAAACACTGGATTTCGATAAGGTCCGCCAGGAGCTGATCACCAATCACGGCATTCCTGAAGAACAGATTGTGGTGGCGACGGGCGAAGAAAAAGGACTAGAGCAGATCGACGCCGACTACAAGCGCGGGATCGCTGATCCGGACTGTCCGGTGAAATTCGTTATTACGCAGAAAGCGTTGGCCGAGGGCTGGGACTGCCCCTTCGCTTATATTCTGGTCAGCATGGCTTCCCTTTCTTCCGCTACCGCCGTCGAGCAGCTGCTGGGCCGCGTGTTGCGTCAGCCCAATGCCAGTCATCGGCAAGCTAGGCCGCTAAACCAGTCTTATGCCTTCGTGGTGTCGCGCAATTTTGCCGAGACGGCGGGAGCCTTGCGTGATCGTTTGGTGGCTGGCGCCGGCTTTGAACGGCGCGATGTAAATGAGTTCGTCATTGCCGCCAAGGCTGAACAGTCGCGATTGGATCTAGAGGGGCATGCCGGGCGTGTGGTGGTTCATCCTGTGGTGGTCACGCTTGCAGAAAAGCCGAATCTGAAAAGTGTACCGAAGCCGGTGCGTGACAAGGTGAGCTGGGACGGAAAGCTCAACACGCTGACCATCACTACGCCGCTCACGGAAGACGAGACCGACGCGTTAAAGGCTTCGGTCGAATCTGAGTCCGCCACTCAGGCCATTGAGCAAGCGGCTGAAGTCAGCCGCACGACCGCCATCGAATATTTCCTAACGCCTGCCGAAATGGGCGAGCGTCTCCGGGTACCTCAGCTTGCTCTGCGCGTGCAGGGTGAACTGCATCTCTTCGATGACCCCGAAGTTCTGGAGTATCCGTGGGAGCTTTCGCCCTACGACGCAGCACCTACAGCGGGCGACCTGTCAGCGCTCGGCGCCGCACTGCAGGTGGCTGAGGGCGGAGAAATTGATATCGATGGCAGCGGCAAGCTGATATCGCGCTTTCTGCCGGAGCTGCAGCGCGATCTTGGCCTCATTTATCAGCCTGAAAACTGGGACGAGGTGCGCCTGGCCGCCTGGCTGTGTCGGAACCTGCCCGAGCCATCGCTGACCCATTCGAGCAAGCAGGCGTTCGTTGCCGCTTGGCTGCAAGAGCTGATGATACGCGATGGATTTAGCCTGGCCCGTGTCAACTTGCAGAAATTTCTGATCCGCAATCAGGTGGAGGCTCGAATCCGCGAACTGCGTAAACGGGCGGTCGGCCAGGCTTTCCAGCAAGCGCTATTTGGTGACGACGCAGCCGCACGCGTTGCAGTAACCGACCAGTATGCATTCGAGTTCCATGTGCAGGCATATGCGCCAAGCCGTGACTATGACTGGCGTTTCGGACATTTCGATTTCCGAAAGCATTTCTACGGGCGCATCGGGGACTTTGACAGCAAGGAGGAGTTCGAATGCGCCTGCAAGCTAGACACCTGGGCTCAGCAGGGGCGCATCAAATTTTGGGTGCGTAACCTCGTAAGGCGTGAAGGCAGCTCTTTCTTCCTGCAGAAAGCGGATGGGCGTTTCTATCCAGATTTCCTGTGTCAGCTACCAGACGTTGAAGGCGGCTCGGGCCCGATTCTCATCGTGGAGTACAAGGGCGCAGATCGCTGGAGCAACGCAGAGGACGACCGCTTGATCGGAGGCTTGTGGGCCAACTTATCGGAAGGCACCTGTCGCTTTGTGATGGTCAAGGATAAGTGTTGGGAAGGGATTGAGGAGTATTTGAAGTGAGGATCGGGTTGACCCCCAACTTCGCAGCGCTTATTGGCGATGAGTAGCCTTACTCTTATTGCCTTGGAGGCACGTCGCAAAAACCTCTGCAGCGTCTGAAAAATTCCTGCAGAGCGTTTGTCTGACTAGCGTTCAAGAAAATTTTTAATCAAAGAAAAAGGACGAGAATACCAGCATGAGCAGCCAAGGACTGCTCATGCTGGTTTATACATGCTGGGCGGGTGTGGAAGGCTATAGCTCAGTGCTGCGCAGTGATGAGAGATCTGATCCACTTTAGCAAGCAGCCGAACAGGCCTATTGCTAAGGCGACCAAAGGAAAAGGGGGACTGATTTATTTTTCACACCGTATTCACTGAATTCCAGACACAAAAAAAGACGCTCTCAGGCGTCTTTTCTCGTTCAATTGGTGGAGCCGGGGTAATTTGAACAGGCTCTGTATGTTATTGATTTAAAATAAAAATATATTACTGAGTTTTGTAGTGGAATACTGTTTGGAATGCCATCGGCTGAGGACTCCAACGGTGAGCACTGCAAATGAGGTTACCTGAATCTCAACCCCCATCGTGAGCCATAACTTCTCTGCAGCGGAGAGCTCGCTGCTTCGTGAGCCGGGTCATCTATTCACGCTTAGAAGCCCTGGGGCTGTATAAGTACCACCGCCCACATTGCATCAGCCCCGCGGCTTGGCCAACTAATCGTACGCACGCACTGCGCAACGAAGAATATCGCGCACATGTGCTCGTATTACCGGGGGTTCGAGTACTTCAATGTCACTAGCATTGCTGAGCAGGAACAGGCGCAGGCCCTGGGTGTCGAGGACGGTGCAGCACAAGTCCCACTTGTCGTCGGCGCAACGCGCTACCACCTGGTCTTCAGCCAGCGGATTCTCGGTAAGCCGATTGTGCAGATTGTGGCCAAGACGTAGTTTGAGTTGGATAGGGTCATCGCCGTGTATCGTCATGAGGTGCTTTTGGACCTCAAACGAATTGACGTTGTAGTTATCCGGGTCAGATATTTGTAGCCAACTCGCTTTGACCTCTACCATTCGATGCAGCATAAGGGCGCACATCGTCTTGGGACCGTTGCTGCTGTATTTGCCGCGACAGGTGCCTGTTGCAGGCGTATGCCCCTTCGGCCATTGCTCCTCGAGCACGTATGCCGACAGATAGACGTTTGAATCCTGATAGGAAAGAGCCAAGGGTTTAAGCAGGTAGATGCACTCAACACCGCCGGCGTCTCTTGGAAGGTAGGTCACCTCAAGCGAAGCATCGTCCAGAATGGCGCTTTGGATAAGGTCGAGATGCGCAGGGTCATATTTGCCGGGTCTGAGCAGCGTAAACCGGGTCCCCGAAGTGATCCGCTTCGTCCATGCGAGAGTCTGTTTGGAGTGCTTGGTTATTTCCGTGGTTGCGTATTCACGTAGCTTGGTCAGTTGTTCCGTGTGGGATGTGAAACCGAAGCGCTCTGCGTGGTCGAAAATAGCCGCCAAGGTCATCGCCTCTGTGGGAGAGAGCGTCAAGTCGAAGCTGCCTCGACCGGTTTTCCAGTATTTTGATTTTTTATCTGAGCCGGTTTCACCCGCAGTTACCAACTCGGCTGCGGTGAGAGCGTCGAGGTCTCGCAGTGTGGTTTTTACATTGAGGTTGAAATCATTGAACCACCGACATAGTTCCGCGTGGATATCCGCCGTCGACAGGGACTTGCCTTCGCGTTGAAGAATTTTGCGCAACGCAGTACGGCGTCGGTGATGATTTATCATAGCTCAATCTCAGGGACAAAAAGTGGGTTTATCTGCTGGGACTATGTGTTGGTTGGCAAGCAATCCCAGCGATAAATATAGTCAGCCCACAGGAGTATTTCATGAGCCGTCAAACCTATCTAACCCTCACTCACGTTCCTGCTTTCATCCACTGGCTGGCCACTGAGCTCGAATCAGAAACGCGCTTTAAACACCAATACGTCAATCGCAAAACGGATGAAAAATGGTCGTGCAACGGCCTGTATAACGCTTTCGAAAAGTACTGTTGGAATCACCCTGGTAATGCCCGCTTGGGTTTCAATCCAGGTGAGTGTTCCAGCAGCAACGGGATCGCATTGTCCGCCCTGCGTCAGGACCTGGTCAACGCCGCAGGGAGCGACTCGCGCATTCTTGAGGCGACCGTCGATGTGATGCGTTGGGGAGGCGTGGCCGCTCGCAACGCGGACTGGCTGAAGGCGAATAAAGCAGGGCTTGGCCGCATGTTACAAAACGTACAAACGGCGATCGGTGACGGTGACGATCAAGCATCTGTATTGCGTTCGAAAAACCTGCGTTTCAACTCCGGGATGACCAAGGTGTATTCGCTGTTGTGCAAGGACTTCATCATCTACGACAGCCGCGTTGCCGCAGGTCTGGGCTGGATGGTCGTGAAGTATTGCCAGGAGCACGACCTATCCGAGGTACCTGAGGCACTGTGCTTCCCTTGGGCCGCTGCCAAGGAAGGAAAAAAATCTCTCGCTCCTAAGCGCCGTAACCCTGGAACTGCCAAACTCAAGTTCAAGGGCTTGCGCTCAGGCCGCCATCACGCAATGTGGAATATGCGCGCCAGCTGGTTACTGAGTGCGGTCCTGGCGCATCCAGGCGCCGCCGGCAGCCGCTTTCATCTGGTGCCCTCTCCGAATGACCCGCTGCGTGCCCTGGAGGCTGCACTCTTCATGATTGGCTACGACCTGGGTGATCAGCTTCGAGTTTTGGTGGCTTAAAACTAGGTCGACAATTCCCTCCCCGTTGCTTGATGGGGAGGTCATTCTGAATGAGTGAGGTACAGGATGCGTGACATGAATCTGTTGCAGGCTTTGATTATGCAGCTCGCCGCTGACGGCATCAGCGCTGGCGACTTGAGAACGGCCGTTATGCAGGCATACCCAAATCTTTGTGATGCGAAGTATCAATCCACGCTATTTGGCCTGCAGGAGGCCGATAGCCTTATGGGCCAGGAAGTGGGCGGCGAGTGGTGCTTCACAGCAATCGATAAAACTGACCCGGACTACCCTCACCCGGAGTACAGCGCTGAATTTGCCGAGAAGATCTTGGCCGCATCATGCGGGGAATTTGTAGAGGTCAGCGCAGATGATTTGCTGGCTCAACTGGACGAGATGCTGGCAAAGGCACGCGCCAAGAAACCGGACACAGGACCGTAAAACATCGAGCAGCCCAGTATTCAATACGGATGCGGTGTTTAAGAGCATCAACTGTGTATCAGTCAGCAAGGGGTGTCTTGATGGACATCAAGTCCGATTTTGTGTCCGTCGAACGTGATGAGTTCGATGGTCTCACCACGATTCAGCACCTGCGTCACTGCCGGTATCGTTCTGGCAAGAATGAAATCACCTTCTCGTGGCGACGCAATATTCGTCCTGCTTCAGACCGCATGATTCTTGATGTTGAGATCAAGACCTCGCGCTCGGGCGGCTGGCTGCCCTCTCAATTGACCTTGTTGGTCGATGGTCGACGGATCGAGTTGAAGTATCTGACAGGCAAAAGCAGCGAATTTCGAGGGGGTAGCTTCTTCGAAATCGGTATGTTTTTCATCGAGCCATCTCAAAAGGTTCTTCGCTGTCTGTGTGATGCCAAAGTACTAAAGCTCAAGCTTCAATCTGACGAGAAAAATGAGCACACGGTTTTTCCGGACGAGTTTTGTGCCCAGCTACAGTTGCAGGCTCAGCAGTTCTATAACAACGCTTTCGATGGTGACGAGTATTTGTCAGCCGTCAGTGGCGTAGCCGTACGGACAGAAGACACAACGTTCGCTGAACAGATTGCCAACCGCGAGTCGCGCTATCGGCAATTGTGCAAATATCGACTGCTCTGGGCTGTACTCTGGGGCAGTTTTTTTGGTGGGCTGTGTGTGCTTGGCGCGTTCGAGATCATGACGTTTTCCGTCAGGTCGACGGACCAGTTGATCATCGCTGGAGTACTCAGCGCCTCAAGCTGGCTCATTCCTCATCTTAAGATCCTTTGGATCGAACACCAGAAAAACAAAGAGTGCCCCAGTTGTCACCATAGAGCGATAAAGCTGGTCCGCTATCATGAGGCGGTTTATCAAGTCCGATCCGTGGAGCGTCTTGTCATCGACAGATTGACAGGGCAGCGCAAGTCACGGCAGGTGACCGTGACGGACCATGAGGTGACGCAGGATTTCGAGTGCAAGGACTGTCGGCATCTATGGACGCGAAGCCATATTGCTCGAGGTTTCTAAGACATCCTGTCAATGAACGGCATCGCTAGGCTCGGATCTGATTTCGGCTAACGACTTATCTTGTCGCTCCCCGCTGTAGTCTGGAGTAAGTGCCCACAGATTGAGGAGTTTCTATGGTCAGGCCAGTGCGTCCTTTCACCATGCGTTGCAAAGATTGTGGTTGGAGCCAAACGGTTATACCGCTCAGTGATGTCTTGCGATTCGAAGACTGTCCTGAGGTTTGCCCGCGTTGTAACAGTCGGGATGTAAAGATGGAACAAGCCACGGCCTTGGAAGTGGCCGTGGCAAAAGTTAAGCGATTATTTGGTTAGTCCTGAGCGTGAAACTTTGCCTAGCGGCTATAGCGCACCATTCAGTTCTTTTATTTTGTATACGCCAGGCTTGACTCGCAGATACTTTGCTTCAGCACCCTGTTCGACATTGTAGCCGCCGACTCCCGTTTGCTCGTCCTGCGCGTAGTTGGCGATGGTCGTCCCGATCGTCGATTCCATAAAGAACTCGAATCCGATCCGATATTTTTCAACCAGCTTCTGCTCTACAGAGCACATGACCCGACGACGTTCGCTAGTCAGTTCCTGCACTTCAAAGGGTTCGCTCAGCGCACCGTTGTGCACTTCCAGCAGGATTGATTCATACAGCGTCATGGTTTTTTTCCTAGTGATGTCAGCGGCCGAGATCAACCCGACCGCCGTGATTGGTCGTTTACGCGAATGTGGAATCACGCCGGCGGCTAAAAAACCTGAATCGCTCCCGCGGCCACCGGCAGAAAGAGCCATGCGGCGATGACAGGCCGCCCCGATGCCGCCTCAATCGCTTGGGCGTAAGCATCAAGCTGACCCGCATGTTCCTCGGCCAATCGCTCCCACTGGGCTTCGGGCGCCGGATTGGATTTGTGGTCAATGAGCACCCAGCCATCTTTTGTGTCCAGCAGAAGATCGATCCGACCATTGAGCACCTGACCCGAGCGCAGCAACTGTTGCACCGGGTATTCAGCCATGGCTTTGGCCGCTGGCCAGTGGGATTCGATCCAGGCGTGCAAGGCCAATTGCTGTGCGATGACCTGACTGGCATTTACGTGCTCGTGCACTGCGTGGCTCTGCAACAGGTCCTGCACTTCGTCTAAGGTGAGGGGGCAGTTGGGGTCAGTGAATGAAAGGCACAAACTGGCATGAATGGCCGTTCCCAATGCACTCATTTCCGGGCTGCCTTGGAATGCGATCCGATTGCCGATCCGGCATGTATTGCGGCCTGCGGTGCTGGCGCGAGCGCCACCGTTGGACGGTTGAAAGCCCAGTGGCAAACGAGACTGGATCACTTGTACCGGGGCAAACCAGCGCAGATTCTGTTCAATTACCGACACGGGCACAGGTAAATCACTGGCAGTTAGCGTTTGGCAATCGGCGCGCAGTTCTTTTCCATTCGGCAGTTTCAAGGTCGACAGCCCGGGAGGCGTCATCAACCAGGGTGCCTGGACAGTGTCGAGCCACTCTCCTGTGATCTTTCTACTCGAACGGGCAATGACCAGCAGGTCTCGGGCGCGGGTCATGCTCACGTAGAGCAGGCGTTTTGCTTCTTCAGCGGCTTCAGCCCGGCACGCCAGGCCCATGGCGGTCTGTTCGAACGTTTCGCTCAACGGAACCGCTTTCTGTTTGCCCAGCGGCCATGGCCAGTAGCGGATAAAGCGGTCTTGCAGTGGTTTATGTGGATCGAATGCGCTATTGGACTGAGCCGAGACTGACCATAACCGGTCGCTGATATCGCGTGCCAGATCCATCAAAATCACGACCGGCCATTCCAGACCTTTACTGGCGTGATGAGTCATCACTTGGACGGCATCCAGCGCAGGAGTGGCTAGTGCATCGTTTTTGGCGTTGGCGATTTCGTCTAGCCACAACAACAGCCCAGAGATGGATGCCGCCCCTAATCCATTTCGGCAGAGATCCTCATATTGCTGCGCCAGATCGATCAATGCATCCAGGTTGGCCAAGCGTTTTTGCGCCAGTGCTGTCGAGGTTGACCAGCGGGTGATACGCGTTGGTAAATCGCACTCGGCGATCAGCCGTTGCAATGCCTCTACCGGTGTCAGCACTGGCAGATCTGTGCGCAGTTGTGCAACGGCCGCCACAAGCGGGTGTTGCAAAAACTCGCCGAGGCTCAGTTCACGCCACTGGGCTTTGGGGTGTCCGGCATTGAGGTAGCGCAGGCGCTCGGCAACCCAGCTTTCCGGCCCTTCGGTCTCGGTTAACGAGATAATCTGTGCCGATGCCAGGGTGTCGGCCGGGTCGTTCAGTCGGCGCAAACACGCCAGTGCCAGAGTTGCCTCTGCGGTTGCCAGCAGTCCTGGTTGTGCTGTGGAACAGGGAATGCCCAGAGTAGCGAGGGCTGCTGTTACTTTCGCAACGTTACTGTGGGAGTAGCAAAGCACAGTGATATCGCCCAAACGCACCGCTCGGGCTTCCTGGCGGGTTTTATCGAATACTTGATAACGGCTAGCCAGCAGTTGGGCAATCCCCTCGGCCAATGCGTTGACTTGCAATTCGGCATTTTTGCCGTCCAGTACCCAATTGGCGAAGGCAGGGCCGGGTAGTTGATCCGTACGGGTTGGTATCAGCTCAACGTCCTTTGTTTCCAGGCTATTGGCGAAGGCCTTGTTGAATACAGCGTTCGCCAGTTCGACCAGTTCGGTACGTGAGCGCCAAGAGTGAGGCAATACCTGTTTCTTGCCACCCATATCGGGCAATGCCTTGAGGATGGCTTGCATCAGTGCACAGTCGCTGCCCCGAAAACCATAGATCGCCTGCTTGATATCCCCAACCCAGTAAACCCTTTTGGCAAAGCGTGAAAGCTTGAGGAAAATCGCCAGCTGCATCGGGCTGGTGTCCTGGAACTCGTCGACCATGATCAAATCGAGCTCATCCTCGAGCACCCGCGCCACGGCTGGGTTGTCCAGCAACTTGAGCAAGGCGTGTTCCTGGTCAGCAAAGTCCAGTACGCCAAACTCCCGTTTGCTGTGTTCGTACACTTTTAATACGTCAATGGCCAGGCCGAAAACCTGTTCGAGGTAGGCGCGGATATCGCGATGCAGATCCGGGTGTTCGGCGTAGCGGCCAATGGTTTCAGAGAGGGTTGTTACCAATGGTTTGAGCTTGGCCTCAGGGGCTTCCTTCGCCAGTTTCGCCCAATCACTCCAACGGGCGTTGTCATGCTGCAGTTCATACTGAAAGCGGGTGAGCAACGTTATGTAGCCTTCAGTGTTCTTTTTGTCGCTGTTTGCTGTCTGTAACAGAGCCAGCACCTCGGGAATGCTGTGCAGCAACTCTCCACTCAAGTCGGTTTTGGTCGGTTTGGGGAAAAGTTTCAGCATGTCGTCGGCATTTCGGGCCGCAAAACCACGAGACAGTTCAAGATCAATGTCATTGGTGCGCAACTGATTCAGAAGCTTGCGCAGCTCATCGCGCCAATTGGTATTGGCAAAGTCGCCCTGTTGATACGTGTCTTCAAGGCCCAGACGTCGGGCGACGGCGAGTAGATTATCCAGGCGTTCACCATCAAGGACCCGGTCAACCGCCTTGTTCAGCAGCAGGGTTGCCTGGTTTTCTTCCAGCACACGTTGCTCGGGCGGCATGCCAGCTTCGAATGCAAAGCGCTCAAGCAATTGCCCGCAAATACTGTTGACGGTACCGATGCGGGCCTGGCCCATGGCGGTGGCCAGGTTGATTTGACCCTGCTTGAGAAGGTGACTACGGACCCGCTCGCGCAGCTCGGCAGCAGCTTTTCGGGTAAAGGTCGTGGCAATCACCCCCGAAGGCTGGACCTGCTGATCGAGCAACTCCTGGTGCAGTATTTCAGTAAGTCGGTGGGTTTTGCCGCTGCCGGCGCCAGCACTGATAAATGTGATGTGTGCGGTGGTCGGCATTGTCATTGCTCCCATCCGGCCAAGGCCAGGTAGTCGTTGTAGGCTTCATTAAGGTATTCCATCGGCATCGCCTGATCGGGAGGGATCGAGTCCTCATCCTCTTCAATACTTTGCAGGGCAACCTCAAACAGTCCCTCTGCCTGTTGCGCCTGCCGCCACTTCCAGGCCTCGGTAAAGCTGAGCCACAGTTGTGGCGTTGAGCTTGGCGGATTGGCAGGCACCTGCTCCGAATCTCTGAAGGTTTGGTCATCCGGGGTCAGTAGACGCGCGGATTCAAGGATGAAATAGGCTACGGATGGCCATGAACCGCTGTCCTGACGAAGCAACTCGGCATAAATCGCCAACTGCAGATGGCGGTTTGCCTTGAGCTGTTCCGGGTATTTCTTGCCCCCCGACCACTTCATGTCGACGATGGCACGATGTCCTAGCGCAGTGGTTAATACCAGGTCAGCAGAGCCGCCCAATGCGCCACCCTCGAAACGACCGGCCAGTTCCTGCTCAGACGTTACGACCGTGATGCCAGCATTGAGGAAGTGCGTTCGCAGTCGAGTCAAAGCACGTAGCGCACGATGACGCAGTGTTGCCAAGTCGGCACCGCGTCCCTCCATCAGCAACACCGCCCCTTCTTCACGTACCACACGGGGGAAATGGGTCGAGAACCAGCTGTTGAAATCTGTGGTGCTCATACTCAGCGCGTCCGGCCGAGTGAAAAAGTGTTCAGCTAGGCGATGGGTCAGCGAACCATTGAGCAAAAAGCCGTCGCTCAGGCTCTGACTTTTGGACGCCTGAATCTTGGCTCCGTATTGCAGCAACCATTGATAAGGGTTGAACAGCAACAGGTTGAGGCTCGAGAAAGAAGCCTTCTCAGGCTGCTCGAACGGGGTGTCGGATGGCAGGCGCCACCAGCGGTTGCGCAGTGGCAGTGGCGCCGATGCTTGGGCTTGGCAAAGTGGGCCGGGGGTATGCAGAAGCTCCTCGAGAATATGCACCTCCGGTTGCTGCACAACGGCTTCGATCATTTGCCAGAGCGGGTGGCTTTCCTCCTGTGGTGGCGCGAGTACCAGTATCAGCCGGCAGGTGGCTGCCAGGATTGGTCGCAGCCAGTCACGGGCTGCTTGAGTCAGCAGAGTGGCGCCGTCCGGTAGCGCCACCCCAGCATCGGCCAATTGCATGCGCTCGGCCTTGGACCACGGCGACAGGGGCGGTAACACAGGCATGCTCAGGTGCCACCAGATCACTGTGTCGGCTTGCTCAATGGCCGCGCCTGGACGCGAGACGCTCAAGTGGGCGCCGACTTGTGCGGCCAGCAATGGATTATCCACGCCGCTGGCGGTGGCTTGTTCGATCACCTGCTGCAACTGCCGCGGTTTTAACCGATCCACACCTTGATGATGCAAGGTCTTGAGGGAGTCTTGTGCTGCTTCACACTGGGCATAACCGGCCTGAGCCGCGAGCCTGTGCGCGGGCTCCTGGTGCCCCAGGCGTACTTTAAAGAAGTTCAGCAACTGTTCGACGCGTACCAGCACCTCACTGGGCGGCACACCTTCGTCAGCCATAAAGGTGGGCATATTGAGCCACTCGTCAATCGAGGCAAGTACGTTGGGCGCCTCTGCAGCGTAATGCGCTGCGATATCTGCCAGTGCGTCTTCCCACTTGCTCCCGACGAGGCCGGGTGAGCTTGCTATTTTGGCTGCCAGATGCCGACGCGCAAACAGACGAATCGGGCTTATCGAGTGGGTCAGAAACTGCAGGAGTGCCGGGTAGTTGGTAGGTGCCCAAAGCAGCTCCATGGCCAATGGTAATACCTGCAGGGCAGGGCGCAGATTGCTGGTGCCATTGAGGCCATGGCGAGCCTGGCTGGCACCGACCAGATGACCATCAAGGCAACCACCCTCGCCACCCGTTACTAGCAATGTGGGGGTGTCCTGGCCCAGTGAGCGGCTCAGCCAGCTGGCGGCCAATACTCGAGTTTGCGCTTGAACAACTTGTACTGTGCCGTCTTCTTGCCATTGAATGGGCGTGATCTCTACACCGGCAATGCTCTGGCGCAATTGCATTTGCAACTGCCCCAGAAAACCTTGCGCCGTACCCTCCGGTTTCTCCAGGCGCTCGTTAGGCAGGTGATTCAGTACCAATTGCCAGGCCAGTGGATAAAGCTCGAAAGCGTCAGCCAACAGCACGGTCTTGATCGGGGGGCGACGAGAGTCCAACGCCTTGGCAACATTCACTAAGCGCTGTCCCATTGAAGGGGCGACCTGCGCGCGAGCTTGTGTCTCGATCTCGGCAAGGTCTTTCAGACGTTGGCTGGCGTCGGCACCGACGCGCCCATCCCAACCGTGCAAGTACAAATCATCCCGCCAGGCCAGCAATGCAGCAGCCACCCCCAATTCATCGGCGGAAAAACTGGCATGATAGAAGCGCAGTGGGTTATTGCAGTGCGCCAGGCAATCGCGGTACGTGGCTGTACGTTGTGCCGCACAAGGCTGACGTGCCACTAGGCCAAGCTGGGTCTCCAGAATATCCAGCAGTCCCTGTGGCCCGACGGTCAACACCCCTAATCGATTACTGGCTCGGGTTGCCCGCTGACCATCGAGTTGCATACCGAACGTGATAAGCATTTCTGACACGTTGACGCTCCTTGTGAACGCTGATGGTTCAACGCACCGTGATTGGCGCGTCGTCGCAATGGGGAAAAATAGACTGCTGATCAGCGACGTGGCGCTACGCTACGAACCTGGCGTGACGGTTTGTGTCGAGCCTGCCAGGTTTTTGTAGCGAAACCAGGGTATCTGTTGCATCCGCCACTGAATCCAGTGGCCGGTAGGCTGCCGCCGCACGATGCAGTGTTTTGCCAATCTGAACCCGCAGCTCGGGCGGCTGCTCCACCACCATTGAGTCGCCTAGGGACAAAATCCACCAGTGCAACTGCCAGGTGTTGCGCAGTGTTGAACCGCCCGAAGCGGACATCCCGGTACATGCTTTGTGTGAGCTCCCTAGTCCAATGCACGCCAACTGATTGCGTCTGACTGTTCCCAGATTTGACCTTGCTCAAAGTGAAGGTAGGCGCGCCACCCTTCGATGCTGTTAAATGGTAGATCGAAATCGACCTCAGCCACTGTGACATGGGGGCCACAGTACTGAGCCATGTATGAATTGAGTTGGTCAAAAAAAATGTCCGGTAGCTTGGTGCTACAGGTCATATAACACGAGGTTCCATTTTCGAAAAAGTCGCACGGCCGCACGACCGACCATAATGTGGCAGGCTCTTGATCGGGGTTTTCCGTTATCCAGCTACGGGCTGCCTGATGGATCAACTTATGCCAATTACCGTCAGCATATGGGCCCTCAATACCCCACATATCAACGACAAATAGCAGTGCAATTTTTTTCGGCCGACGGAGATTCGGAGTGAATTCAAGGGCGTCTGTCATTTAAAGTCCTTATTTATTGGGCGATGCTGATAAAACCGTGATGATGAGATTCCGATTACCGTCTATTTTCAGCCTGCATGGTTCCACTCTCACTCATACCCAGCCGCAGCATTCCTCAGCTTTTGCGCAATTTGCTCGCGTAGGTTCAGCGGCATTTCAACCACTAGCGCATCGCCCAGCGACAAGATCCACCACTGCAGTTGCCAGCTATTGCTGATCGTTGCTGTGACGCGATAGCCATCGCCATTGCCAAGGTCGGTTAGCGCCATATCTGCGCTCAGCGGCGTTTCTCGCAGCAGGCGAGCTTGCTTTTCACTTAGCCAAGCCTGGAAGGCGATTCTTTCTGTATTGCCGAACTGCAGCGCATCGCTATTCAAGTAGGTCTGTAGATTGAAATCCTTCAGTCCCTGCGTTGGGGACTCCAAGAGGGACAATTCGCGGAATCGATGGACTGCGTACTGGCGCACATCGGTGTAAGAGTCGGCGGTGCCGATCAGGTAAGTGATCAATCCACGTTGCACCAGGGCCAGCGGATTGAGTGTCAGTTGGCTGACTTTGTCGGAGTGTGCGGAGTAGTACTGACATTGCAACTGTTTCTCCTCCAGCAAGGCCTGTTGCAACGTCTCCAGAATTTCCTCTGGAATCTCCGGCGCTTGCAGATTCAAGTCGGGGCGCACGCTGGCTACTTTATCCAGCCAGCGTGCGGCTTGATTTTCCTCGCCCAATGACTTGAGTTTTTGTCGCGCGTGGTTGAAACGAGGCTCCAGCACTCTGAGCATGCTGTTAGGCAGCAGTGGGCGGATTGCGTCTTCGACTAGAGCCAGGCTCAACGCCTCGGTCAGGGTAACTCCCTGCAATTCGACGCTGACACCGGGTTTCCAGTACCAACCGTAAGGCGCGCTTGCGTCATTGCATTGCAGGGGGAACATCAGCGACAGATCGATCAGGTCGCGTTCAATCGTACGCCGGCTGATTTTATAACCCGATAAGTGTAGGCGCGTGGTGAGTTCGGCGGTGGTGATTCCGGGTGATCTGGACGGCAACTGGCGAAGCAATTCCCACTGACGGCTGACGGTGGATTGGGCTTTGGCAGAGGGCAAGACAGGCTTCCTTGTGTAGTGCTTAAGCTCGGCATGGCGACAAGGGTGATAGATGGCACTAAGCCAGTCAACACCCGTCCGAACGTCCGCTGTCAATGTACGAACCCTATAGGTCTCTGCTTCCCGGCAGTTTTGAGACGGGTTTCAGCGATGAGCGCGCTGGCCAACTCGTTCGCATTGGCGAAGGGTTTGAAGCGCGCTTGCCTGGCCACCGAGGCAAAGTCGCCTGGGGCCAATTGCTGTTCGCTTCTCAGCCGCAGGCTTGCCGTCTTGGTGGGGTCCTTGAGCTTAAGTGCCTGCAAGTGGGTGCTGAACAGCTGCTGTACCTGGGGTTGGTCCAGGTAACCAAAGTAGATTTTCATGTCGAAGCGGCGCAGCGATGCTTCGTCCAGATCACGGATCAGGTTCGTTGAGGCAATGAACAGGCCACGATAGCTTTCCATCTGGGTGAGCATTTCGTTTACTGCTGTCACTTCCCAGCTTTGCTTTGCCTTGCGTCGATCCTGCAAAAAGCTGTCGACTTCATCGAGGAGCAGTACCGCGCCGTCCTGAGTGGCTTGTGCAAAAGCTTCGGCAAGATTCTGTTCGGTCTGGCCCACATACGGGGAAACAAGATCAGATACCCGTTGCACCATCAGTGGCCTGTCCAGTTCCTGTGCCAACCAACAGCCGAAGGCGGTTTTGCCAGTGCCAGGAGGCCCGTAGAAACATAAGCGTGCTTCAGCGTGCTTGCGTAAACCTTCGACCAGACCATCGAGTGGTACATCGGTGTTGATCAGTTCAGGCGAGTAAAAGCTCGGCAATCGCTGGCCCTGTGCGCCCTCCAACTTGTCAAAACCTTGGGCTTTGAGTGTGCTGTCGACCAGGCACTCGACCGTTGCATCAAGCTTTTTGCCGGCGCGGGGATTCAGGCTGCGGGCGATGCGAACCGCGCGGGTGATCACTGCCGGTGTCGCATGTTCATGATCGATAAGTTTCTCCACAAGCTCATTGCCCAGCTTGTCGGCGCTGCAGTCCCTAATGATTTGCTCGCGCTGTGCCCGAGGCGGGTTTGGCAGGTTGATGACCAGATCAAAGCGGCGAATGTGCGCCGCATCCAGCGACTCGACACTGTTGCTCAGCCAAAAGCAGGGCAGGGCGTTTTCTTCGAGCATCCGATTGATCCAGCCTTTCTGTGCCTTGCTGCGGTCACCCATACCCATGGGCGTGGGGCTATCAAAAATGTCTTCGATTTCATCCAGGACCAGCAGCGATTTGTGCGAATGCAAGACGCTCATGGCCGAGCGCAATGCGCACAAGCGCTGGCTGGCACTGACCGGATCGCCGTCACTGTCGGTGCAGGCGATCTCATACAGATCGGTATTCAGTGTTTTGGCGAGCAGGCGGCTCAACTGTGTCTTACCCGTACCTGGCGGGCCATAAAGCAGAATGTTCACCCCGCTTCGGCCTTCGACCAATGCCTTGGCCAGGTAGGCTTGGGCGATATCTACGTGCTGACGCAGGTGTTCGTATTTATCGAGCCCGAGCTCACCCGGCGGGCTAAGCCTGAACGCATACTTGAACAACTCGATGGGCTCGTCCTGATTGAAACGCATCAATCCCGGCAAATCAGAATTACCCACGCTCAAGCGGCTGCTCAGGGTGGTGACCGAGCAGGACAGGGTATTGACTTCAAGCAGACCCGCCCGGACCAGTTGACCGTCGTTGCTCAGATACCGTGTCAGTTGCAGCTGTGGAATATCCAACAGGGTGCTGAGCACAGCGAGCATGCGGTTGAAACCGAGCATTCCCAGCTCGTCGGCAGCATTGGTGAGCGTCGGATCGGTATGCATCAGGACACAAAAACCGAGAATGCGCAGTTCCGCCGCATCAAGTTCGAGCAACTCTCCCAGCGCCTCGAGATTTTCTTCCAGCATGTCGGGGTAATCGTAGGTGGTGAACGTCTCATCAAACAGCTTGCGTTCGCCCTTCAAGCGCAAGAGCGCCTGGCGTGGATGGAAATCCTCTTCATCGATCAGCACTTGCAGGCCCAGTTCGATGGCCAGTTCGTCATCGTTAAAGCCATGCCGCTGGATAAGATTCCGATGCCCGCCAAGATCGAGCATCATCATGAACGACCACTTCAGGGTCAGGGCGCAGGTGTCCGCGTTATGGGGGCCGGAACTACGTACATTACTGCGATTCAGCGAACGCGGGATGGGCACGGCGACTACTCCTGATACTGGCGAGACATGATCATGAGGTCAGGGTGCGTCGTAATGTGTCGCGCTCGGGTCAGGGGTGGAATGGCGATGATGCCGTGTCGAAAGAGGCTGGCATACTGATGCGCAGTTCTTGCTGGTGATGAATCAGAAGCAACGGGATGGACTCTCCTCACCTCGGGATCTTGAGTGTCAGACTGCAAGTGCGAACCTCAGTCAATAGTGAGAAGGGGTCCGGATTCCCGGCGTGGAAGTCCACGCCATCCACCACTTGAGCGTCAATCATTCATAAGCCAAGGCTTCAGTTCCTTGAGATTGGTCACCACGATTTGTTGCGCTTCAGGATTAGTGGTCAGGTTTCTGGGGTCGATCTGATAGCGTTGCAATACATACTTCACCAGCGCCCTGCGACTGGGCACCACTAGCTGGCCATCAACCATGCCGAAGTCGGTTTCGATGATTGACTTCTGCGCTGCGTTCAATCGCCCATCGGCTGCAAAGATGACGGGGATCTCGGTATTCCAGTCTTCATCCAGCTTACGAGTGTTCGGCGATTCGTCGAGCAAATCCGGCTGGCCCCGTAGACGGCTGAGTACAAAGTCGCGGTACTGGCCGTTTTTTTCACAGTAAGCCCGCACATGCCAGCGCATACCGGTATAGACCAGCGTGTGAGGGGTTATGAGGCGAATCTCCACGTTCGGGGTATTGAGCGACACGTACTCGGTTTCGAGGCGCAGGCCATCGCGACAAGCCTTGAGCAATGGGCGCAGGACTTCCGGCCGAATCGGACGATCCGGGACTTCGAGCACCTTGGTGTGGGCGTAGGCCAGGGCGAGCCCATCGATGTGCGGGGCGCGTTCGTTGTTCTGGTAAAGCAGGTGCAAATAGGCGCTGGCGCTGTCGTCGATGAACAGCGGCGTGAACGTCTTGCTGGGCACGTAGCCTTTTATTTTTTTGTCATATGTAAGATTTTTAGGCGCATGTTCTGTGATGTAGGTGTTGATGTCCTTGGACGCCTGCTGACGGCTGATGCCGAAGCTCTGCATCAAGTGTCCCGTGGTCAACCGGCCCTCCCACCAGGCAACGGTCTCAATCAAACGATAGCGAAGTGCCAGATCCCAGCGGACCTGTTCGATGGATTGCTTGCGTTTCATACCCTCTCCATGTGCGCGAATACTTTACCTGTATAAGTCTACATTCTAGACCTGTCACTTAACACTACATATCTTGTGTCTGGCATTCGAAATGAATTGAAGTCACGGAAGGAAGTGGGCATGAGTATGTCGGAATTGGTTTCGACAGGGGCGTTGGTGATGATGGTGGCAATACTGCTGGTGTTACTGCATCAGTGGTTGAGGTTGCGTGACCTCTGGCAGATGGCTATGGATTGCCAAAAGAGTGCGCGCTGGGCACGGATTTGGGAGGCAGAGAACCGCGAGTTGCGTTCGGCACTGCGCGCTGAAAAAGCACACATCGAGCAGTTGCAAAGAAAGCTGGTGATTTTGCAGGAATTGATCCCGGCTGAGGGATAAGGGAATGGACATGAACAGACTTGAGCTGATCAAAGGTTGCCTGCTGGGTGGCGCTGTCGGTGATGCGCTTGGCGCCCCCGTGGAGTTTCTCGAGTGGCCGCTCATCGAGGCCAGGTTCGGTCCGCAGGGCATGATTGATTTTGCCCCGGCGTATGGCATCACCGGCTCCATCGGCGACAGCACGCAGATGATGCTGTTCACCGCAGAAGGCTTGCTGCGGGCATATGTGCTTGGGAGTTCACGGCAGCCTTGCCATGTCCCCAGCATTATTCATCACGCATTGCTACGTTGGCTGACGACCCAGGATTACCCCTCGCTGATACCGGTCGCCACAGATGGCTGGCTGATCAAGGATGTGGAGCTCTGGTCGAGGCGTGCCCCCGACTCAACTTGCCTGAGTGCACTCAAGGCCAGTGGGTGGCTTGGGGCGGTTGCCGAAAACCACAGCAAAGGCAACGGTGCCTTGGTCCGTGCTGCACCCTGTGCATTCTTTGCCAATGCATTCCACCACGCGGCCCAGTCCGGACGGCTGACGCACGGGCATCCGACAGGCTATCTGGCGGCTGGGCTGTTTGCCGACATTCTTCAGCGTGTTGTCGATCGACGCGACAGCCTGGAACACGCAGTGACTCAAAGTCTGGCCAGGTATGGGCAAGTGCCTGGCATGGAAGAAACTCGCAACCTCATCGAGCGCGTGCTGTTGTACTTTTACGAGGGTTACTTGCCCACCCCGCAACGCATCGACGATTTTGGCGGTGGCTGGGTCGCAGAACAGGCGCTGGCCATCGGCCTGTGGTGCGCGCTGACCGCACGATCACTTGAAGAAGGGCTGGTCACGGCGGTCAATCACAGTGGTGACAGCAGCAGTACAGGGCTTGTCGTCGGGCACTTGTTGGGCGCGCAGTATGGCACCGCCACCGTTCCTGCTCGCTGGCTCGAGCGCCTGGAACTGCGTCAGGTGATTACGCAGGTAGCTGAAGATCTTGAACACGTTGCGCATGCGTACTGTGGGCTTGACGGCGAGTTTGATGAGCAGATTGAACTGGCGTATCCGGGGAGTTGAGCGCGGTGAAGGCAGTGAACTTGCGCAGCGAAAAAGGAGCTTAAAATGCCGATCAAACCCAGACCCTTCACTTTTGAATGTGAAGGTTGTGGTTGGACGAAAACAGTGGCTCCGCAGAGTGATGCGTTGGCGCCCGGTGAGTGGATCGATCAGTGCCCGAAGTGTGGGAGCAAGGCGCTGAAGATGCGCCCTGCGGGGTGGTTTGCGGGGGCGGTGGCGGAGCTGTTGGCGCGGCGGCGATTTTGAGCGGGTGGCGGATGACCGTAGCACCTGCCTGATCGACTAACGTACAGGCCGGGGATGTGCATCCTGGCCTGTAAGGGACTGCTATAGGGCAGACCCGGGTTCCCAAAAGTGCGCGTTCAGGCATTTAGCGGCGTATTCGAGTGCGCAGAAAGTCATCAGGCTCGGCAGAGGTTCTCGTGCGAACGAGTTCGCAAGCCTCCAAGGCTTTTCGAGCGGCCAGCTTGAGCTTTCGACGAAGGCCCTCGCATTCATCCACCAGTTTTTCCAGCCCGGAAGAATCGAACATTTGCTCAGATATGGGAAATGCTCGATCTATTCTGTCGAACAACACCGTTCCCCCTATTTCCAGCGCATCGAGCTTGAACCCGTTGAACTCGCCTTTGCGGCTCTCCAGCTGCGCTATATCGGTTTTGAGGGCCTGCTTGTAGGCATCGAACACTGCGTCGAGCTTGCTGGTAACTTTCCCGACCACATCCACTTTACGGTTGATAGAGCGCAGGAACTGGTCAAACGTCCGGCCGCTGGAGGGGTAGTCTTTCTTGCGTGTGGATGAATAGGCGCACATGCCCGCGTATTCGATACCAGCAAAGCTCAGGTCGTCGGCTACCTGATCCATGATCTGGCGAATGTCGTCTTGAGACTTCACATCTGCCTTGTTCAGCACGATGTACAGCGACTCTCCGCGAAACGGCGTGGATTCGATGAACTCGATATCGGACTGGTCGATGGTTCCGGCCGGGTCGAGTCCGATGACCCAGACCAGTGCCGATGCCTGATTGACCAGGGAAGCTGCAGTGCTGCGGTCGGAAGCCGCAGCCCCACCCGTAGTACCAGGGTTGTAGCCGGGCGTATCGATGATGCACAGGTTGCCGAACAAGTCCGGATCCATGGGAACCTTGACGCTGATGAAGGGCAGGATGCGCCGTAGGTCGAAGCCGAAGGCCTGGACATATTCGTGGCACATGGATGCGTACAGGCTGGGCTCCAGGTCGATGGCCCCTCCGTTATACGAATAGCCCTTGATCCGGGTTTCTTCGGAACATACAACGTAGCTGGGTACCACGGTCACCGGGTTAATGCCAGTCGCTAGTTGCACGCTTGGGTTATGGATGAAGCTGTTGACGAACGCCGACTTGCCGCTACTGAAGCCGCCAGCAATGCTCAGGATGGTTTTGCCGGCAATGCTCGGGAAGTTGTTCAGCATCTGCATCTCGGCGAGAATCGCCTGCATATCGAGCATTGCCTGGGCTTCGCCGGCCAACGACGATTCGCGACTGGCGAACTCCATGTAGTCGTGGTTGATCAGGTCGGCGAATCTATCCAGCTGTTCATTGGTGGGTGGTTGCTGGGCCAGGACTTTGCTCACCAGGGAAAATTTTTCAGTGAGCGACAGGTGTTGCTTGTTGATGTCTGCGTAGTTGTTCTCCAGGTGCTGCTGAGAGGCCTTGAGTTGCTCGGTCAGGCTTTCCAGCAAGTCGACGTTCTGCTCCGTGGACAGTAACTGGTTTTTATGTTCCTCCAGATACGTCTCCAGTTCGGCTATTTGTGCCAGTGCCTGAGCCTTGCGTTCTTCCAGCTCCGCAGCATTGGCCCGTTCTGCCTCCAGCTGGGCAGTGAGCGCTTCATTGTTCGACTCCAGCGAGCCGATTTGCGCAGCCTGCCCGGCGCACTGTTCGGTCAACCGGTGTTGGGCGTCGTTCAATGCTTCGATCTGCTGGCGCGCGTCGGACAGCGTGTGTAGAAGTTCAGCGATACGCTGTTCTTTTTCGATCAGTTCTTGCTTGCGATCTGCCAGGTGCTCTTCAAGGGAGGCGATCTCGGCAAGCGCCTGAACCTTACGCTCTTCCTGCTCTGCCGCATTGACCCGTTCTGCCTGCAACTGGGTGGTGAGCACCTCATTACGCGATTCCAGCGTGCGGATCTGCTCTGCCTGCTCGGCGCACTGGTCGGTCAACATCTGTTTGACGTTATTCAGTTCTTCGAGCTGCTGTCTAGTATTGGTCAGCGTGCGCTGAAGCTCTGTGATGCACTGTTCCTTGTCGACAAGCTGCTGCTTGTGATCGGCAAGGTGCTCTTCGAGCCCTGCGATCTGGGCCAAGGCCTGAGCCTGTCGCTCTTCCAGGTCCTTCGTGTAAACCTTGGCCTGGGTCAGCGCGAGCATGGCCTTCTGGAGCTTGCTCTTCTCCTGCGCAAGGGCTTCGGCGGTCGACGCCATGTTGGCTGTTTCAACCTGCAAAGCCTCGGTAAGCGAGTCGTTGCGCGACTTCAGAAAGCCGATTTCGTCGTTCTGGCCAGCGCACTGAGTGGTCAATTGCTGATTAGTGCTAAACAACGTGTCGAGTTGCCACTGGGCATCGTCCAGATGCCCCTTAAGTTCAGTTGCCAACTTCTTACGCTTGAACTGCCAGAACCGGGAGAGCGACTCCAGCGTCGATCGTGCCTGTTCATTGATACTTGGCGGGTTGCTCACAGGGTGACCTCTTCGGCCTTGCGCGCCAGACGTTCAAGCCGATCAATGGTTTGAGCCGCGTTGTCGACCTGATCCTTGAGCACATTGATCCTGCGTTGAATCTCGTCGACGAACGAATCGGAGATGGTGGAAGGCGCTTTGCGCTCAACATCGTTGATAAACGAACTGATCTTGCTTTTGACCTTGCTGCCCAACGAACCGATGAAGTCATCGGCTGCGTCCTTGAAGCGTTCAGCTTCGTAGCCCTTGAGCGTGCCGTTGCTTTTCAGGCTCTCGGGCAAAGGAATGCTCAGGTCAAAGTCATCATCTGGAATAGAATCAATGATTGAGTTAATCGCGAGCTTGATCATTTGCCCATTGGCATCTTGTTCAAGTACCTCACGGATCTTCGGGGTGAGGTTCCGGGCCAGTTCTTCGTTCAATCCACGGTGAGAGCTCTCCACCTTGGCACCCAGCTCATCTTGGATGTCGTTCATGAACTCGTTGATGGTGGAGATGACTTGGCTACTGATGATCTTGGCGCGGACGACCGTTTTTTCTGTAGTACCGCCACCCCATAGTTTGCGGGCAATCCAACTTCCAACCCCGTCGTTGTCGACTGTAATGGTTTCACTGAAAGAGCCTTCCGCGTCTTTAACAGTGGACTGTGTCTCACGGAGCAATTGCGCAGCTATCTTGCGCATGTCGTCACGCAACTTCTGGCGGTAGTCAGCCATGGTGTATTTGAAGCTGACATCCAGTTCCAGCGAGAGATCCAGTCGCTTCGACTCCAACGAAGCCAGCTGCTCGTCCAGCTGATCCACATTGGCGTTCTTGATCTGGATGACTTGGTTACGCGCCAGGTTGATGAGCAGCGCCTTGAATGCCTCAAGGTTCTTTTGTTTGCGAACCATTAGGTTGGCGATTTTTTCGCGTGTGATCTCAGCTTTCTTCTCACGCACCTGTGCAAGCATGGCGTTGATCGCGTCAATATTCGCCAGGCTGTCCAGGCTGCTCAACGACAGTTCCTGATTATCGCGGGTGAAGTAATCCGGGTAATCGGTGGACAGGTTGTCCCACGTCACCTGCTCGTTCGAGTCCCAGGTTTCTTGCGAGTTGAAGCGGCGGTTGAGGCTGTGGCACAAGCCTGAGCTATGCAGCAGGTTACGGTGCACCGAGCCGATCAGGTTGTCGAACACCGAGCCCACCTCCGGGCTGCTCAGCTTGAGGTCTGTCAGGGTGCTCTGCGCCCGCGCCGACAGTTGGGTGCGGATGGCTTCCACTGCATCGCTCAAGCGCGCGCGCTTTTCGCTGCCGTACAGCTGTGTGTCGATCTGGCTGGCAACCAGTACCAGTTCCTGAATGCCTTCCTTTTGGGTAATACGCCCCATCACCTCAAGGTCTTGCTCATTGAGGAACTGGCCGGCCGGGCTGACGATGAACACCACGTCGCAGGTTTTCAGCAGTTCGACCGTGCGCTCTTCGCGCGACTGGACCGGATCGTTCATGCCGGGGGTATCGATTATGCAGATATCGCGCAGCGCCTCGAGCGGCATGGCGACATGAACCGTCTTGGTGAACGGCATGTACGTGCCGTCGGCACCTACATAGTTGTGCAAACGAGCCGCCAGCTCTTTCGGGTTACCTGCCTGAATCTCGCTGTGCAAGTGCAGAGTGGCCGCATCGAGACCAGACCTCTTCATACGCTGGTACTGGTCGTATGCCGCGAACAAGCCTTCTTCGCGTTGCAGTTCACTCATGGCTTTTTTATCGGCCATGAGCGTCAGCTGCGCCATATCGAGGGGCGCGTCATTGGCCTGGGCGTTACGGCGCTTCACCAGCTCTTCCAGGCATTCGCGCTTGCGCGCGGCCAGCCGTTGCTCGAACTGGTCCGACTTGAAGCGGATCGCGGCGATATCCGTTTCGCTGTAGAACTCGACCTTGGCCTGGAACACTTCGCCCCAGGTGATGGTGGTCAACGCAGCAGTCATGGGCGTTGCGGCTTTGGGTAGGATCGGCTCGCCATCAAAGATCAACGCATTGAGCAGTGACGACTTTCCAGCTTTCACGCGACCGACAATACCGATGTTCATCAGCCGGTTCTGGTCTTGCAGAGTCTGGCATGCTTGCGCGAGCTGCTGCGGTTGGTCGATGCCGTTTAGCCGCTTGAATTGCTCGATTTCGCGCTCAAACAGGTCCTGGTTACTTGCGGCCAGTGTGTGCAAGTTTTCGCTAAAAGCGACGAGTGATTGGTAATCCATTAGGTCGTCCGCCTTACTTGTAGAGGTGTTCGTTTGCAGCGGCTTTTACTGCGTTGGCAAGGTTTTCCAGAACAGCGGTCTTTTCGCTGATCTGAGCTTCAAGCTGCAGGCTTTCTTGTGCGATTGAGTCGATTACGTGTTTTTGCTTGTTGATCTGCTCTTCGAAGCCGTCGCTGATCTTCTTCAGCATGGCGTTGAGCTGTTCGTCGATAATTGCCGGAATCTTTCCGCGCAGTTCCGCCTTGATGTTGGGGAATACTTCGCCGGTCAGTTTCTGGCGAAACGTCTCGCGCTCGTTACCGCCGCCTTTAAACATCTTGAGGATTTCGGGCAGGAAAATGATCACCAGCTCTACCAGTGGATTGACCACGGTGGTGGTGACGGCGAGCACGGTTGAAAGGCTGCGATAGAGCATGACGCCGCTGTTTTTGTCGTCCTCGGCCCGGTTGCTCAGGCGTGTAGACCAGTCGCTGAGCATTTCCGTGGTGCGTTCCAGCGAGAACTTGACCTTGTTGGAAAGCTCTTCGCTCCAGTTACCACTGATGTCCAGCACAGACATCTGGCTGCTGGTGGCACTCAGGTTACTGGCAATCCGGTCGACCATGCTGGTGGAGATGTCCTGCACTTCAGATTTGATCGTGCTGGCCAGGCTGCTGCGGATGATGTCGGAGAGGGCATTCGACAGGGCGCTCGAGTTCTTGCTGCTGCCCAGCGTGACCAGTTCGTCCAGGGAATCATTCAGCGCGTTGTCCAGGCCGCGCAGGCTACGGTCGAGCATTTTCCCCGAGTAGCGATCCTTCAGGTCCGACTCCACATCCTTGCGTTGCTCCAGCAGCTTGACCAAGGCCTGTTCGAGTGCGCGCGCGGTTTGCTCGCTCTCGGTCTTGTCCTTTTTCAGCATGCTCAGCGCTAGGTTGATCTGCGCCAGCAATTCAAAGTTCTGATCCTTGAGGATGTCGATGAACAGACGCGAGAACAGCGCGTCGGGCTGCAAGGCGGTCAACGCACGCGTTAGTTCTTCGCCGCCCCGGTTGCCGAGCGTAATGCTGCGGCAATGCTCGCCGAAATACACCCCGAGCTGGTCGTCAATGTAAGCCTGCACGTCTTCCACTTGGTCGGCGGCGCGCAGATTACATTTACTTAGTAAGAACGTGAAGTCCGTGTTATAGGTTTTCAGCTCGTCGAGTTTGCGCAGCATCGATTGCGTAATGTTGCCGTCCTCGATGCTGGTCAGCACCACAAAATGCACACCGCGCGGCAGGTAGTAAGCAATCGCCTTGTTGTGGTTTTCCAGCGATGAGCCAAACCCGGGCATGTCGACCAGTACCAGAGGCGCAATGGCTTTCAACGCCTCGCTGTCGAGGTACAGGCGCAAATGTGAAAACTCGCTGGAGCGACGATTGATTGAGCTCAACGCTTCGACAGGCAAGCGTTCCTGCACACCATCGGGCTTGATCGCTAGCAGATAGGGCTCGGAGGAATAACGCAGTTCGGTCGCCAGTTCAGTTTCCGGCGCAATCCCAACCGGCAATATGTCCTTGCCCATCAGCGCGTTCAAAAGTGAGCTCTTACCGGCGCTGAAGGCCCCGATTACGGGAACTACAAGCTCGGTCTCCATTACTTTGGGGAGCAGTGACTGATCGAATGAAAACGCTTGGCCGTTGAGCAGCGCCTGCATTTTCTTCAAGTAGGTGGCGAACGCTTTCTGGCTGTCGAGCATGGTGATAATCCTTTAAGTGTTGAGGGGCTGCGCGAAGCCTCGGCATAGAGGGCACTGAGGCTTAAGCGTTGGGATATTCAGGGTACTGTTGGTTTTTAACTCGTCGTGCGAGAAGGGCTCCGGCCCGCCGTTCACCAGGTCAGCGCGTCACTGCTTAGCGTCGGTCCAAAAGCATTGAGTGCAATTGAAGGCGTGGGGCAAAGGCATGAACACGTCCTTGTTTATAGGGTATTGATCGCGCATGTCCTGTAACTGACGTCATATCGCTTCCCGGATGAGATGGCGTTGGGTGAATCCTATAGATCGGCGCGATGTGATTTGCCTGCATGATGGCACTTTGATTCGGTATCGTAAACTGTCAACAAAACGCCCATATTCCGGCGATTTCTTCAGCGGAAAGACGCATTCTCAAGCCCTTGTGCGGAGGTGCATGCCTGAAAGTTTTACCTGTGTACTTAACCAGTATTTAGGCGTTATTCGTTTTACAGCTAGCGGGGTGGGGGAGAACGAAAGCAGGCCAAGTTTTTTGCTCGACAGTGAGCGTGTGGCGCTGCAATTATTTTTTTGGTGATGTCTTATTGATATTATGCCGGTCGCGTTTTGGGTGGTGGGCCTCGCTTGGTTATCCCGCGAGCTGACAGGAGCAGCAATTAATTGTGGTTGTTATTGGTCTCGTCATCGCATTGATCGGCTTTGCGATAATGTCCCGTCCTTTCAAGATTGGTTTCGGCCTCTATTTGGCCTTCCTGGCTTACTACATCTACCTGTATGGCGGTAAAGGGGGGGGTGGAAGAGGCGTCCACTGCATTTTCACTCGTGTCTGGGGCGGTAGCCCTGCTAGTGCGCCAGTTGCAGGTGAGGAAGAGCTCGAGTACAGCGAGGCGTTTGCTGCGATGATTCTAGAGCAAGAGGAAAGTGGCTTTCAGAAAATGGATGCTGACGACTTGCTCGCGTTACTCGAGCGCAAGCTCAGCGAGACTAGGAGCGGGAAATAGGCTGCGCTCGCGGCAAGGGCGAGATCAGGTTCGATCTCCCGTGCCTGGCCAGCGGCATGGCTGGTCAGGCATTTTGCAGAGTGCTAACGCAGCCCTTCGTTGTTCAGTTGCAAGCGCGCATAGAACAGAATTGCGACCGCTGGAATCAACGCAGAGTAGCCGGGTTTGACCGCGCTTTTCAGGTTGGTGACTGCGGCCTTGATGCGTTCGGTCGAGATCAGCCCGGTCAGCGACGGAAGCATTGATATTGAGGCCAGTGCCAATCCATTGCTCTCGCTCGACAATGCCGAGCTGCTGTTTCGATACACAGGCGCCGGTGGCTCCGGAGTCGAGAAATAGGAGGTAATGGTCAGGCTGGCGGCCAGGCTATCGACCTGTTCGAAGTAGCCTTTCTCTGTCATGGCCGCCATATGCTCAGTAATCTCCTGTCGCGAAGCAAGCACATGAGCCTCACCGAACGATGAGCGGAAACACGTGCTGATCAGTAGCGCTTCCATCTCCACCACCTGCGCACAGTCGTGTAACTCGCTCAGCAGATCGTAATGCTCCGCCAGCATCAACAGAATCTGCACATACTTCAGGCCCCGCCCGCGTGCCATGTTGACCAGGCAGTGCCCGCCCAGAAGTTGGAATTCCTTGCTCAGCAGGTAGAGCGAATGATCGGTTTCCAGCGTCGTCCAGCTGCTGCTACGCAAGTGCTTGGCGAATTGGCCGCGGATGCGGTCGCTGGTCAGTTCGAGCAGGTCGTACAGAAAGTGGTCGGTTACCACAGGATCGGGGTTTTTGATGATGGGGTGGGGCTGAAGAGAGACGGGTAGGCCACTCTGGTAACTGTGGAAACCTGATTCTCTCAGTACCTGCTCCAGTCGCGGCCAATAGTCCGTGTGGCCGAAAGATTCCATGCGCACATTTTTGCAGTTGGCAACTGGTTGGCGGCCGGCGCTGTTTTCCCCGATATTCAACCGCAGAATGTCATCATCTTTTGAGTAAGCGTTGTACAGCTTGCAGTTGGTGCGCTTGCGGATGGCACGCGCCTCATTGCCCGACAGTTCGGTAGCTGCGGCCATCAACAGCACGTCGCCGATTTCGAGGTCGTGATTGGCGGGCTTGTGCAGCATGTCGAGCAGCGCACTGACGACGACCCGTCCGCCAAGTGAATGCCCGACCAGGTTGATCTTCGACACGTAAGGATGAAATTCGAGGAGGTAGCGCTCGAGTTGTGACAGCAGTGTCTTGCCCATGGCGGTTGCGCGTTTGCGACTGCTGTTGAAGTGCACGGCGCGGTCGACCACTGCAGCCGCAGCGCCCGCTAAGACATTGACCCGGGTGATCGCCGACACTCCGCCGCTGGACAACGCATCGAACTGACTCCAGTGACCCGACGGCCAGAAAGCAAAGATGTTGACGCAGTTGTGCAGGGACGAAGGGATGCACTTTCGCAGCGCGCACCGGTCTTCCATGTCGTGGCCGGCGGAGTAGCCATGGATGAAGACGTTTGCGACCTCTCCTGAACGGTGAGGGAGGCTCAGGAATTTGAATGTATGGCTCACGTGACGGGGTATCCGAGACTGTAAGGTGCGACGTTGATCAAAAATAGCTCGCAATGCCGCTACGAGCATCCTCATCCTCGACGGTCGCCAGTTGGTAGGGGCTTTCTGGTATGAGCTCGGGGGTACTCTTTTAGCGCAAGCGCTATCGTTTACACTGGATAACAAGCATCGCCGCGCTTATCGCTTGCCGATACCCAGGCCATTGGTAATCCGGCATTTCGTAGGCTCGAGACCACCCCAATGGTTGGACGGATAACGGCCGGCGTTCACTACCGTACCTTCCGTCGTTTGGACTTCTAGCACGGCATTCCAAAGCGACACTCTGGGCGCTTCCAAGAAGGGGTCTAGACACAAAAAGTGAGTCACTATGGTTTTGGCCCGACCTTCCGGACCGTCAATCACCTGACTCTGATAGCCGACCACCAATAGCCAATGACCCTCGCCGCCTGGCCAGTCCACGCCGACAATCGTTGAGTACCCAGCGGTTACCGCTGCGACCAAATCAGTGACAAGTGAACGGGTAGTGCCGTTGAATTTCTTCAGGCTGAGCTGGTTACGAAAGCAATCCAGTAACCAATCCAGGTCGTACTCGTCGGTGCCGTTATTGATTAGCCCACCGAACTCAATCAACCGGTTATAAAATTTTCCCAATCGGGTTCGACCATCGTGCAACCCCATGTAACTCGCTTCAAAGCGGGTAACAATGCCATTGGCTACCAGTGCCATCATCAAGCTATAGGGGCCACAGGCCCCGTCGAGATCCCCCTGGCGGAAGTGCACCGCCTCGCCGGCTTCGTTCACCGGTCCAGATCGCGAAAGGGAAAGCTGGGGCATTACATTCATTACGTTCAAGGGGGAGCGTCCGATGCAAAGGCGAGCGGTAGAAGCGGTACCGCGACTCGCAAAAGGGAAAACGATAGCAGTTGATGATGGCTAATCGCCTTGCGTCTGTCGAGTATCAGTTATGATCAATTGCATTCCAAAAGGCTATCACCCTTGCTGCATTTTTACCCCAATCTAGGATGGTGCGCGAACCAATATGCCAACCATGTGGATGATTCGAGGTGACGGAGGCCGTCTTTACGACCATCCCTTTCAAGGTCCTTTCGTTTTGGCAGCCTTGATGACCCTATCTGTTGAAACCCCGCCCGTTCCAATAAGCGCAAAGCTGGTAAAGTGCCACCCGCCAGATAGACGTGGTGGCGTCCTCGACGGACGTTATCACTGCTGAAAATGCATCGGCTCATGCCGCGACTGAGCGGTAATGAATTGATCAGCGGAGTGCCGATCTGTCTGGGTTTATTAGGCGATCGATTTATCTTAATGCAGTTTTCTGTGTACCTAGTGCCCTGACAAGGATTGCACCAATGCAACTGACCCAAGCCCCAGCCCCCGGTGCACGTGCAGTGATCCGCGATGAAGAGTGGATTATCCAGAATGCCGACCAATGCAATCTTGGTGGCTGGCAGCTCTCCTGCATAGGCGTGTCGGAAACCGTGCGCAATCGTCATGCGCTTTTCCTCACTGAACTCGAAGGCGTCACGCTGATTGACCCAGCAAAGACTGAGCTGGTGTACGACGAATCGCCCACATTTATTGCTTCGCGGCTGTTTATCGAGGCGCGTCTGCGTCAGTCGGCGCTGCAAAGCGAGTCGGTAGTGATTGGTCAGCATGGGGTCATGGATGCGCTGCCGTTTCAGTTGCAGCCCGCTCATCAGGTCTTGCAGCAGCTGCGCCCGCGCTTGCTCATTGCGGATACAGTAGGCCTAGGTAAAACCCTTGAGGCCGGCATCCTTACTGCTGAGTTGATGCGCAGAGGTAAAGCGCGCCGCATTTTGGTGGTCACTACCAAAAGTATGATGCGCCAGTTTCAGCAGGAGTTCTGGAACCGCTTTACCATCCCGCTCACCCGCCTGGACTCAGCCGGTATTCAGCGCATTCGTCGCGATATCCCTGCCAATCACAATCCCTTTAACTATTACGACCGCACCATCATCTCAGTCGATACCTTAAAGCGCGACAGCGAGTACCGTCACTACCTGGAAAGCGCCTGGTGGGATCTGATCATCATCGACGAAGCCCACAACGTTTCCTACAAGGGCAATCGCACCCAGAGCAATCGCTTGGCGGAGTTACTCTCGCAACGCTCCGATGCACTGATCTTGCTCACCGCCACACCGCACAACGGCAAAAAGGACAGCTTCGCCAGCCTCGTGCGCATGCTCGACCCCACGGTGCTGCCAGCAGGGGCCGACTACACCCGCGAGGATGTCGATCACCTTTTTGTTCGCCGTTTCAAGAAAGACGTGCGCGAGCAGATGAAGCAGGAGTTCCCAGAGCGAGAAGTGTTTCGTTTGGCCTGCGCCGCAAGCCCGGCGGAAAACCTCGCCTTCGATGCCCTAGCCGAACTCAAACTTAATAGCGACGGGACCGGTGCGCGCGACGGTGCCATGTTGTTCCGCACCGTGCTGGAAAAGGCGCTGTTCTCTTCCCCGGCAGCCTGCCTACAAACGCTGAAAGAGCGCATCCGAAAGCTCGAGGTAAAAGACGCACGCCATCCTGATCTTGAGGGGCTGCGTGATCTTCAAGTTCTGGTGCAGGCCATCAGTGCCGACAAATTCAGTAAATTCCAGCACCTCATCAGCCAGCTCAAACAAGGTCAGCACTGGCGTTGGGATGGCAAAGATCCAAGTGACCGCCTGGTGATCTTCACCGAGCGAGTAGAAACACTGAAATTCCTCCAGCTAGAGCTGCCCAAGGCCCTGAGGTTAAAAGATAACGCCGTAGCCATCCTGCACGGCCAATTGCCTGACCAGGACATCCAGCAGACGGTCGAAGATTTCGGCAAAACCCATTCGCCCCTGCGCCTGCTGATTGCCTCGGACGTGGCCTCCGAAGGTCTTAACCTGCACTACCAAGCTCATCGGCTGATCCACTTCGA
Source organism: Pseudomonas sp. MF6394 (assembly GCF_002018845.1). Classification (NCBI taxonomy): domain Bacteria; kingdom Pseudomonadati; phylum Pseudomonadota; class Gammaproteobacteria; order Pseudomonadales; family Pseudomonadaceae; genus Pseudomonas; species Pseudomonas sp. MF6394. The sequence goes on along the minus strand of NZ_MVOJ01000005.1, from coordinate 99,785 downwards.
TATTTCCTGGTCGCTGATGGTGTTCCAGCAGCGCAATGGTCGTGTGGATCGATATGGTCAACTGCATGCCCCGAAAATCGGCTACCTGCTGACAGAACCTCGCCACGAGAGAATTCGCGGTGACTTGCGCTACCTGGAAATCCTGATAGATAAGGACGTGCAGGCGGCGAAGAATATCGGCGATCCATCAGCCTTTATGGGGCTGTATGACGAGGAGCTGGAAGCCGTCGAAGTGGCCAAGGCCATTGAAGGCAACCGCACTGTCGAGGAGTTCGCCGCGCTACTGGCTGGGGATGATATCGACCCTTTCGAAGCCCTGTGGGGCGCGAACGTACCCAGCAGTGATAGCGTTGCGCCCGCCAGCACAGCAGCGCTCATGGCGCCCACTGCTGAACTCACCAGTCTGTTTAACGACAGTTACATTTACCTTCGCGATGCCTTGCGCTGGCTGGCGCAACAATCGCCGCGCGAACATGCTGCAATCAAAACGGATGATGCCAGCCGCACGCTGAGCTTCCAGCCCAGTCGCGACCTTGCCCAGGTGCTCAAGCGTGATCTGGCCAGCGAAATGTGGCCGAACGATAACACCTTTGCCTTGAGCGCCGATAAGGCTGTGGTTGAAGAGGCCATCAAACAGGCGCGCGACACCAATGCCTGGCCGCAGCTGCACTACCTCTGGGCGCTCAACCCCATTGCCCAGTGGCTCGACTACAAACTTATGGCTCTGTTTCGTCGCCAGCGTGCTCCGCTGCTGCGCGTTGCACAGGGGCTGACCGCAGGCGAAGCCATCGTGCTGGTGCTCGTCCAGGTGCCCAACCGCCGCGGTCAAGCCGTGCTAGCCGAGTGGCTCGGTGTACAGCTCGATGCTGCTGGGCAGGTACTGGGCGTGCTCAGCCTGGCGGAAACACTGCAGCGCACTGGGCTCACCAGCACCGCAAAAGCCCAGGCCAACGATGGTCAGGCGCCCGACAGCCGTGCCCTGCAAAGTGCACTACCCGCGGTTATTCAGGCTGCTGAAAAACACATCAAACCGATCAAGCAGGCCTTCGATGCCAACTGCCGCCAACGTCTGGAGTGCGAGTTGGCCAAACTGCAAACCCTGCAGCTCAAACACAACGAACAGTTGGAAATCGATTTCGCCAAAGGTATCGAACAGGTCATCGCAGCCAAACGTAAGCAGAAAGAAAGCGCCACCGCAGACCTGTTCAGTAACTACCAACAATGGATACGCGACACCCTGCAACTGGATGACCGCGCTCAGTTCACCGTTGTCGCCGCACTGATGGCTTAAGGAAGGAATACAGCATGAGTTTTGCCATCACCGGCCTCACCAATGCCAACGAGTTCTACAGCCAGCACTACCTGGACGAGATCCTCGAAAAAGACCTCAAGCCGCTGTTTGAGCAGTGGAAAGAGCAGGGCGCGCAAAGCCCCGTCGCTCGTCTGCGTACTGCTGCGGGGGCTAATGGTTACTTCCGTGCCCGCGAGCGCTTTCTGAATGAGCGCAAAACCAGCGAGCGCGCCAGCCTGTTTATTGATCTAGTGCAGCCTCTGCTCGCCGCCCTGGGTTACGAACTTGCGCCGCAGAACCTGACGTTGGCTGAAGGAGAGTTGCCGGTGCTCGCGGTGTATCGCGATGCCAAACACCAGCCGCTGTTGGTCATTGCGGCAGCTATTGCCAATGCGGAGGACGACGACAGCAGCCCGCTGCAATTGCTTGCGCCAGCGGCCAGTGAGCAAGGCAAAGGTAAATATGCCCACAGCGACTGGGAGGAAACCCTCAGCAAGCGCCTGTTTGCCGACGACCACCCGCCACGCTGGGTGTTGCTGCTGCACCATGAAGAGTGGCTGCTGATCGAGCGCAGCAAATGGGGGCGCAAGGCACTGCTGCGCTTCAACCTGCCGGAACTGTTCGGCCCGCGTGATGACAAGCAGTTCCGCGCTATGGCCGCGCTGCTGGGCAGCCAGTCGGTGCTGCCGGTGGAAGGCGGCGTGGCGCTGCTCGACAGCCTGGACGACAGCTCGCACAAGCATGCCTTTGAGGTATCCACTGATCTCAAATACGCCCTGCGTGAATGCATTGAGCTGATTGCCAATGAGGCCATCTGGTACAAACGCACGGTGGCCAAAGAGAAAGTGTTCGAGCGTAACGATACCGACCTAGCCGACCAGCTCAGCCGTGAAAGCCTGCGCTACATGTACCGCCTGCTGTTTATGTTTTATATCGAGGCGCGACCCGAGCTGGGCTATGCGCCCATCGATGCCGAGGCTTACCTCAAGGGCTATAGCATCGAGCACCTGCGCGAGCTGGAACAAACCCCGCTGACCACCAGCGATGCCCAGGAAGGTTTCTATTTTCACGACAGCCTCAAGCAACTCTTTGGCCTGATCTGGCAAGGCTACCCACGACGGGATGCCACGGCGAGTCAGCTCGATTTGGGTGGCAGCCATGATGGCTTGCTCGACAACGGCTTCACCATCGCGCCGCTGCAAGGCCATCTGTTTGACCCCGCGCGCACGCCGCTGCTGGGTAGCGTCAAGCTGCGAAACTCGGTGCTGCAGAAAGTCATTGAGCTTATGTCACTGTCCCGTGGTGGTGGCAAGAACCGTCGTGGGCGCATCAGTTATGGCACCCTCGGTATCAACCAGTTGGGTGCGGTGTACGAATCGCTGTTGTCCTTCCGTGGTTTCTTCGCCGAAGTAGATCTCTACGAAGTCCGCCCAGATCCCAAAGGTAATAAGGCAAGTACGGGCGACGAAAGCGAAGAAGACGACTCGAGCGAGAGTGATGCGGACAGAGAGGAAGGCCTCGATACCCCCAGCGCGGCCGAGAAGAAAAAAGACGCCGAGGTCAACCCTCTGGATGCAGCCTACTTTGTACCTGCCAGTAGCATCAGCCAGTACACCGACGCCGAACGTCTGTTTGGCGGCAATACCAAGATTAATCCCAAGGGCAGCTTCATCTATCGCCTCGCCGGACGTGCCCGCGAGAAGTCGGCCAGCTACTACACCCCTGAAGTGCTGACCAAATGCCTGGTTGAGCATGCGCTAAAGGAAATCCTGCCCGGTAAAACGGCGGATGAAATTCTGAAACTCACCGTGTGCGAACCGGCCATGGGCAGCGCGGCGTTTTTGAACGAGGCTGTCAGTCAATTGGCAGAAGGCTACCTGCAGGCTAAACAGAAAGAGTTAGGCCGCACCATCCCGCACGAGCAGTACACCGAAGAAAAACAGCGGGTGAAGATGTTCATTGCCGACAGTAATGTCTTTGGTGTGGACCTCAACCCCATTGCGGTGGAGCTAGCCGAAGTCTCCTTGTGGCTCAACGCCATTTTCAAAGGCAGCCATGTGCCGTGGTTTGGCTTGCAGCTGTACAACGGTAACTCCCTAGTGGGGGCGCGACGCGAACTGTTTAGCACCGCCCAGCTCAGCCCAGGCAGGGGTGAAAACGGTCTGCCCGAACGCGATTGGCGCGCTGCCGCGCCGCGTGCTTTGCCACTCACACAAGTGCCCGCCGCTACCGATGTATACCACTTTTTGCTACCTGCTGAAGGCATGGGTATGGTCACCGATAAGGTGATAAAGGCACTGAAGCCCGCGGCCTTCAACCAATTCAAACAATGGCGCAACGCCTTTACTGCGCCGCTGAGTAGCGATGAAATCAAACGGGTGCAGGCGCTAAGTGTTGCCACCGAGCAGCTCTGGCAGCAACACGCCCAGGAGCTGGCCCGTGTGCGCGCCGCTACTTGCGATGAGCTGCATGTATGGCCCGACCCGGCCGCGAACCGCGCTCCGACTAGCACCGCGCAGAAAGATGCCGCCTACCAGCGGGAAATGCTTAGCGAAGCGCAGAAAAATGCCAGCCCATACCGTCGCCTCAAACTGGTGATGGATGCCTGGTGCGCCCTCTGGTTCTGGCCACTGGATAAAGCCAGCGAGTTGCCTAGTCGCGAACACTGGTGGTTTGTGCTGGAAACTGTACTGCTCGGCAATGCCAGCCTGAACAGTGTGTCGGCGGATGATCTATTCCCAGAAACCCACCCGCAGCAGGGGCTGGACTTTGCTCCCGAGCGTGACCGTTCCGGCTATGTCGATATCGCCGCGCTGATCAACGCCTTGCCTCAACTGCAGGTGGCGCAGGAAGTGGCCGGCCAGCAGCACTTTATGCATTGGGCGCTGGAGTTTGCTGATGTCTTCAAGGCGCGTGGCGGCTTTGATGTAGTGCTGGGTAACCCGCCTTGGATAAAGGTGGAGTGGAACGAGCAGGCGCTGCTCTCGGACTTTGATCCGCGTTTTGCCATTCGTAAGCTTAGCGCCAAGCAGACGGCGGATCAGCGTGAAGCGGTGTTTGCCGCCTTGCCGCAGGCAAAGGCTGATTTTCTGGCTGAGTGCGTGGCTACAGAAGGTATGGGGCAGTTTCTCAACGCCGTACAGAACTATCCGCTACTCAAGGGGCAGCAGAACAATCTGTACAAATGCTTTCTGCCGCTGGTGTGGCAGATCGGTAGTGGCGTACAGGCGCTACTGCACCCCGAAGGGGTGTATGACGACCCCAAGGCGGGTGAGCTGCGCGCATCCCTATATCCTCGCTTGAAGGCGCATTACCAGTTCACCAATGTGAATCTGTTGTTTCAGGAAGTGATGATCTGGGTCCGATATTCCATCAACGTTTATGGGCGTGTTCAGAACGAGATTCGCTTCCGGACAATGGCCAACCTGTTCGCGACAGCGACGGTAGCGGCCAGCCTGGAACATACTGGCGGTGGCTCCGTTCCGGGTATTAAAAGGAATGAAGGTGGATGGAATACGGCCGGTCATGCCAGTCGAGTGATAGAAGTGGATGAAGCCTTGCTGGCTACCTTTGCTCAGCTCTATGACATTCCTGGGACTCCTGCATTGCAGGCCCGCTTGCCCGCGGTACATAGCCGTGAGCTGGTTGCAGTGCTGGAAAAATTTGCCTGCGTACCAAACAGACTCGGAGATCTGCAGGGTAATTATGGCACCCTTGAAATGTGGCACGAAACCGGCGCGCAAAAGGACGGCACCATCTGCCGCCGTAACACCAGCGCACACGGTTTTGTCTCTGATCCTGCCGAGTTTGTGCTGTCCGGCCCGCATTTCTTTGTCGGTAATCCGTTCTACAAGACACCTCGTATGGTTTGCACAACTCCACGTGCTTATGATCCGCTCGACCTTGAATTACTACCTGACGACTACCTGGCGCGTACTAACTACCTACCAGCCTGCGACGCACAGGAGTACGCCCGTCGTGTGCCAAGGGTGAGCTGGGTGGAAGAGGGCGAGCGCGAAGCGAGAGCGGCGACAAGGTATTACCGCATGGCTTTTCGCGGCATGCTGTCGCAGTCAGGTGAGCGTACTTTGATTGGCTCAATTGCAGCACCGGGACAGGCGCATATTAACGGCGTGCAAAGCACCGTATTCAAAAGCGTTGAGCATCTGCTGTATCAAGCGATCTTTTCGTCGTCTTTGACCGCAGATTTCTTTATCAAAACCACCGGCCGAAGCAATCTGCACTTTATCTGGGAGCAGTTTCCTATGGTGGAAATGCAGGCTGCTGCTGCGTTGAGAACCTTGACACTTAACTGCCTCACCACTCACTACGCTGACCTCTGGCGCGACTGCTGGCAGCCCGCTTTTCAGCAGGATTGTTGGGCCAGTAACGACCCGCGTCTGACGCAGGACTTCTTCACTCAGCTCACCCCCGACTGGCAGCGCAACTGTGCCCTGCGCAGCGACTATGCTCGCCGTCAGGCGCTGGTGGAAATCGATGTGCTCGCTGCCCAGGCACTCGGACTCACGCTTGACGAACTGCTCACCATCTACCGCGTGCAGTTCCCGGTGATGCAGCAGAACGAGCGTGACACATGGTACGACGCTCAGGGTCGCATCATCTTCACCGTGAACATTGGGCTTGCGGGCGTGGGCCTGCAGCGCAAGGCCGGCAAGCGCGATGCCAACTGCACCGTGCGCCTGCCCGATGGCAGCACCAAAACCGGTCGTCTCGGTTGGGAAGATGTAAAACCCAAAAACGGCCAAACCCAAGTCCCCGACGGCACCGTCATCGAGTGCCCTATCCTCGACGACACCCAACCCGGCGGCCCAATACACCGCACCATCCAATACACCGCCCCTTTCACGCTGGCTGACCGCGAAGCTGACTATCACGTAGCCTGGGCGCATTTTGCCAAGGAGGCGAACCATGGCTAACCCTGTTGAGAAACTCAGCAAGGCAGATAAAGTCTGGATACCAGCACACCGCTGAGCCACCACCATAAGGAAACGGATTTTGGCTACCCAAACCATCGAGCAGTTCTTCACGGGCAAGTCCCTGGAAATTCCCGCGTACCAGCGAGACTACGCTTGGACGACCAGCAATATCGATGACCTGTTTGAGGATATCGAGGAAGCAATGGAGTTGGGCGGTGGCCACTATCTGGGAACCTTTATTTTGTCGCAAGCCGGGAAAATGGCACCGGTACGAGTGGTGGATGGCCAGCAGCGGCTTACAACACTGACCATGTTGCTCGATGCTTTAGTTGATGCAGTCGATGAGTTGCCAATCAAGGAGCATTACCGCAGTACCTACATCACGCATCCCGTATACGGCCCCAAGTTCACTGTTCTTGGCAGTAACAAGACGTTTTTTTCTGCACTACTGAATGATGAGCTGCCAGAGCCTGATTCTGATGGCCAGCAGCGCTTACTGGTTGCCTACCAGTGGATTCGCCAGCGCATCAGTGCCATCAAGGAGCACCAAGGGCAGGAGGCCATCAAGAACTGGTTGCTGAGCATCAGCCATCTTGAGGTGCTTGAGTTCACGGAGGCCAATGAGGGTAATGCCATTCGCATGTTCCAGTCGGTCAACGACCGAGGTGTGCCTTTGGCCAAGATGGATATCGCCAAGAGTCTGTTGATCTATTACTCCAATCGCTTTCTGGATGGCGAGCTGGATTCGATGATCGCTGATAAGTTCGGCGAGGCCTTCCGCAGCTTTAGCAAACTCAAGAAGCTCGCGGCGGAGCCGGGTTATCAGATTCGCCTGATCAACCGTGATCCGTTCCGGGAAGATAACGTGCTGCGGTATCACTATTTCGCGTTTAACGGCGAGCAACACGATGTGGAGTCCGGCGCGGATTACAACGCAACCTCTGAAACAGTTCTGGAGTCTTTCCTCAAGCCGGCACTCAAAGCCATGCGCGGCGACAAGGAGCGCTTAGCCAGGTTTATCAGTGATTATGTCAGTGATTTGGAGGTGTTCTTTAAAGGTCTGCTCGGTTTGACTGAGGGGGTTCGAACCAACCGAGGCCTTTATCTGCTGCTGGTTGTTCAGGATATCTCGGCCACGCTTTACCCGCTGATCATCCGCCTGTTCACTTCGAAGATGCTGGAGGTGCAAGTACCTAGCTATCTGAATTATTCGATGCTGGAGTTGATTGAGCTCGCAGACCTTCGTGTGTTCAAACTGCAGGGTACGAATCCGCAAGCCGACATGGCTGCTCTCATGCGAGCGTTTAGTCATTTAACCACTGAGGAGATTGCTGAGCGGTTGATCAATTTTTGTCAGCGGTTTATGCCAAGCGCTAAGTTCGAGTCGCGTTTGGCTGGGGAGGAGATGTTCCGAAACCCTGGGCTTGCGCGAGTTTTGTTGGAAGCTGAGAGCGCAGCCAGAGTCGCCGTGGGTTTGCCACAGCTCGAAATAGGAGACCTGGTCGAGATCAATACTGCAGGTCTGACCATCGAGCATATTCTTCCGCAGGAGCCTTCCTTTGGCGTCCGTCTGTATGGTTTCCGCACTGAAGAAGCCTATCTCGAGCATATCCATCTGCTCGGTAATCTCGCACCGCTTGAGAAGCGCATCAACAGTGCCTGCAATAACTGCTCAGCGGAGAACAAGATGCGTGATCAGAAGTTGTACCGGTCTTCGCAGTTCAGGTTAATCCAGGGGCTGGCGGCCAAGAACGCTAGTGCCAATCCAGCCTTTTCCAAGGATGCGATCCTTGCCCGCAGCATCGAGATTGCCAAGTTCTCAGTGAAAAAATGGCCCCTCACTGAAGCTGATCTTGCCGAGTAAAAAATATGCAGCCACTTATCGTTTCTCAGCAGGTCACTCAGGGCGTCGCAGACTTTCTGCGCACCGCATTCCCGTCCACCACTACTGGTTTTGAGGGCTTGCTGGAGCGCTTTTTGGCTGAGCGCAGCAATATCTTCAAAGGGCCATATCTGACATTGCCACTGCCATTTCGCAAGCAGCTTAATAGCGGTTTACCAGCTTTTCCTTGGTTACCCGCCAGCTTTGTGCCCCATGCACATCAGGCCAAGGCTTTTACGCGGCTGGCGGGCTCAGAGGCTCAATCCACGTTGGTGGCAACGGGTACGGGGTCGGGTAAGACCGAGTGCTTTCTATATCCAATCCTTGAGCATTGTCGTGTGGCGCGTTCCGAGGGGCGGCGTGGCATCAAGGCGATCATCCTCTATCCCATGAATGCCTTGGCCAGTGACCAATCTGGGCGCGTGGCCAAGGAAATCGTTAAGGCCGCTGGCCTTAGTGGGATTCGTGCAGGCTTGTATGTTGGCGATGCACCGGCTGTCGAGTCGCAAACGGTCGCCCAATTGAGTGACGGCAGTTATTCGGTGATTACCGACCGCAATGCCCTGCGTGAAAATCCGCCGGATATTCTACTGACCAACTACAAGATGTTGGACTTTCTGCTGCTGCGTGCGGCAGATGCCCCTTTGTGGGCGCATCAACAGCCGGACACGCTGCGTTATTTGGTGGTGGATGAGCTGCATACCTTTGATGGTGCGCAGGGTACTGATCTGGCTTGTCTGATTCGCCGCCTCAAGGGGCGGCTGAAGGCGCCACCGGGCCAGTTGGTGTGCGTCGGTACTTCGGCAACGCTGGGCGATGATGGCGTTAGCGATTTGCTGGCCTTTGCTGGTGATGTGTTTGGTGCAGTGTTGGATGAAGGTGCTGTTATTGCCGAGGACCGCGAGTCGGTTGGCGATTATCTAGCAGAGGCTTTGGTCGAATTCACTCAAAGCCCGCAGCCCAGTGACCTGGATGTCTTAGCACCCGAGAATTATAACGATCTGCATGCCTATCTGGCGGCCCAAGCACCCTTGTGGTTTGGTGAGCCTTGCTCGGTCACGCAGGCAGAGGATTTTGCTTGGCGCTGTGGATTGGGTAAGCACCTGAAGAGCCACTTTGCCTTCCAGAATCTTTTGCGTGATTTGGAGCGTCTTGGACCAAAGTCCGTGTTGCTGGATGACCTGTTGGTACTGCTCAAGCGCCGTTTGCCGAGCTGCGATGATGAGCGCTTTGCGCTGCTTTGGTTGTCTAGTCTGCTGTCGTTGGTGGCGTATGCACGCCAGGATGCACATCAGAACTTTTTCTTGCAGGTGAAGGTGGAAATCTGGCTACGTGAGCTGCGCCGCATGGTGGCTGTTCTGGATGCTGAGCCGCAGCTTCGGCATCACGATGACTTACGTAAAACCGATATGGAGCGGCTGCATCTGCCAGTGATCCATTGTCGCGAGTGCCACGCCACCGGCTGGGGTTCTACGCAGCAAAAGATCAGCCCCAATCAACTCACCCATGATTTGCAGGCGTTTTACAGCGCGTTCTTCGCCGAGGATGTGAGTACCCGTTTTATCTTTCCTTCCAGTGCGGGGGCGAACCCAGCGGTGTTCGAGCGCAAGCAGGTATGCCCTGCCTGCGGCTCCTTGCATCAGGCATCGCAAACCGAATGCTCACACTGTGAGGATCAGCCTTTGCTGGCTGTAGATATTGCCAGCAACTTGCGTGAAGGTACGCGCAATGGCGCGAAGTACACCAAGTCGCACCATGATTGTCCTTTCTGTGCCGGTTATAAAACGCTGACGATTGTTGGTTCGCAAGCGGCCAGTCTGGCTGCGGTGATGGTGGGACAGTTGTTTGCAACGCGCTTCAATCCAGACAAGAAGCTGATTGCTTTCTCTGACTCGGTACAGGATGCGGCGCATCGTGCAGGGTTCCTTGCGGCACGAACCTGGCGAATGAACTTACGCCCGGCGTTGGCGCAGGTAATTGCTGATGCCTATGCAGCTGGGCGACCTGTGACATTGGAAAATTTGCCAACAGCATTCGCGCAACGTTGGCGCACGGCGCTAGGTGATGGTCATTACATTGCTAACTTCCTGCCGCCGCAAATGCAGTGGCTACGTGATTACGAGACTCTGATGGAAGAGGGGGCGCTGCCTGAAAGCAGCAACCTACCTGGCGAGTTGGCGAGGGTGTTGCCTTGGGTGCTCAATGCAGAATTTGGCCAGGATGCTCATATTGGTCGTACTCTGGTGGCAACGAGAACTGCATGCGTAGTGCCACTTGCAGGCAAGTTAGACGAAGCCGCTCAATGGCTGTTGCCACGTCTACGTGACACGCTTGAACCGTTAGCCGCCGCGCAGCTGGACGAAGTTGTTGTTTTACTGCGCGGGCTACTGGAAAACATGCAGCGCATCGGGGCTTGGCGTGATCAGGAGCTAGGGTTTTATGCGCGAATGGGTAGCAGCCCTTGGGGGTATAAGAAGAATTCAAGCCAGTTTAAGCTTCTAACCAGCCCTCGGCCTCCGAGATTTTTGACACTGGCAGAGTTTGGTCGCTGCGTCAGTGTAACTAAGAGCCATGCCCGTTTATTTAGCGACTGGGCGTTCAAGGCATTGCCTGCTTTGCATGATCTGGCGCTGGGCACGGATGCCTTGATTGCACCCCTTTATCGGCTTGCTCTTGAGGCATTGGAAAGCGTTGGCTTAGCAGGTTTTGAGGAGGCCACCGAGAAGCCGGATATACGTGTATGGGGGCTGGAGCCCTCTGCTTTCCACGTTATCTTGGGGGGCAAGGTGTGGCGGTGTGCCTGCTGCCACAGCACAACACTCTCTGGCCCAGAGGATGATTTTTCTGAGCAAGCGTGTCGCCGCGTCGATTGCCGGGGCGAGTTGCACGCACTAGATGTACCCGGTGATTTTTATCGCAAGCTCTATCTGAATGCGGACATTCGGCGGGTGGTAGCGCATGAGCATACCGGCTTGCTGCCGCGCGAAACGCGCGAGGCGGTAGAGCGCAACTTTAAATCCAACAGTGATCGCCCCGGGGGCATTAATGTGCTCTCCGCGACACCCACTCTTGAGATGGGTATCGATATTGGCGACTTGTCCAGCGTGCTGCAATGTTCGGTTCCTCCACAGCAGGCTAACTACATTCAGCGAGCCGGTCGGGCAGGGCGTAGCACGGGTAATGCGTTGCTGATGAGCATGGCGACCAGCAAGCCGCATGACCTGTATTTTTGGAATGACCCTAAAACCATGATTGCAGGTTCCGTGCAGGCACCTGGGGTTTTCCTTAACGCCTCGGCGGTACTTGAGCGTCAACTTACAGCGTTCACTCTAGATTGCTGGGTGCATGAGAACGGGCGGGCGGCGCAGATCCCTCCGGAAATTCGTGGGGTGTTCACTGCGATCAATAATCAGACCACGAGCAAATTTCCTTACCCTTGGTTGAGCTATGTGGAACAGCACCAGGCATCGCTACTTGAGCGGTTCCTGCGCTTGTTCAATCAAGGGGAGTTGTGCCCTTTGAGCGACGGTACGTGCCAATGGCTCGCAAATTTCATTCAGGGCAGCAGCGGTGATAGCAGTCCGTTGGCGTACAAGATCGTCAACCGTTTGCAGGGCATTGCTAGTGATGTTGAAAGCATCAAGCGCAAACGTGAAGCCGCAGTGAAGGAGATCGATAAGCTGCAGGCATTGACGGTGCGTGGTGAGGATCAGGATCTGGAGTTGGCGCGACTGCTTCAAGATCGAACTGCGCTTTCGCGTTTGATTGGCAGCATTGAGGGTAAGGCTACGCTCAATGTGCTGACTGATGAGGGCTTGCTACCCAACTATGCGTTCCCGGAGCAAGGTGTGCTGTTGCGCTCGATCATTGTGCGCGATTCAAAGCCTGGAACATCCGCTCCTGATCCTCTGACCTTCGAATATGAGCGTCCTGGATCAACGGCCATCACTGAGTTGGCACCGAACAACACCTTTTATGCCGAAGGTCGGCGGGTGGTGATCAACCAGATCGACGTATCGAAGATCAAGCCTGAGCATTGGCGTTTCTGTAGGCAGTGCTCCTATACCGAGCCGCTGTCGTCAGGTGATCAACACCCTAACTGCCCACGATGTGGCGATACGCTGTGGCGCGACAGTGGGCGCGTACACGAGATGCTGCGCTTGACCACGGTATTTGCCCGCACGCTGGATCGCGATAGCCGTATTGCTGACGATTCAGACGAGCGTCAGCGCGGCTTTTATGTGCGCCAGGCTTTGGTGGATAGCCCGCCTGATGCGGTGCGTCAGGCCTTTGTGATTGACGAGCAGACATTTCCTTTCGGCTTCGAGTTTCTCGATCGGGTGACTTTTCGCGAGGTGAACTTTGGCGAGCAGTCAGCGGAAGGCATGCCGATGGAGATCGGCGGGAAGGAACTCAGCCGCCCTGGTTTCAGCATCTGCCCCGAGTGCGGCACCTTGCAGCGCAAGCGCAAGGCCGAGGAGCTGTATCGCAACCATTCGTCCTGGTGCGCGAAGCGCAAGAACCCCGAGGCGAGCACGCAGCAATGTGTGTTCCTCTACCGCGAGTTCACTAGTGAGGGCATTCGTCTGTTTTTGCCCGAGGTGGGTTTTGCCGATACCAACGAGGCCTTGCTGAGCTTTGTGTCGGCTTTGGAGTTGGGGTTGGCGCGGCGTTTTAGGGGCGCAGTGGACCATCTACGTATTGCCCTAGATATGCGTATGGCTGCGGGCTCTGAGACGCCGCGATGCTATCTGGTGATCTACGATAGTGTTCCAGGAGGTACTGGCTATCTCAAAGAGCTGATGCGTGCTCCCGAGCCGTTGCTGGAGGTGTTCGAGAAAGCTCTAGAGGCCCTTAACAGCTGCACTTGCAACCAGAATGCGGACACCGATGGCTGTTATCGCTGCGTGTACCGCTATCACAACAGCCATGATCGTAAGTCTATCTCGCGACGTACAGCACAGAAGTTGTTGGGTGAGGTGATGCAGTACAAGGGTGCACTGAAGCCAGTTACCCATCTGGCCGACGCCCAGCCAGCTAACCAGTTACTGGACAGCATGCTGGAGAAGCGGTTTGTCGAAGCGCTGCGCCGTGAGCATGAAGGTGAGAAGTTCAAGCTGAGTGAGCTGTTGTTCAAGGGCAAGGCGGGCTATCAGATACAGGCTGGCTCGCGTCGCTGGCGGATGGAGTTGCAGGTCAATCTGGGAGCCAGCGAAGGTGTGTTGATTCCTTGCAAGCCTGACTTCGTGTTCTGGCCAGACGATGCCGCCGACGACCTGCCCGTGGCGGTCTTTGTTGATGGTTGGCAGTACCACAAAGACATCATTACTACCGATATGGCCAAACGTATGGCGGTGGCCAAGAGCGGAAAGTTCTCAGTCTGGACGCTGACCTGGGATGATGTCGAATGCGCTTTGCAAAACCAGGTATTACCTACGCCATCGCCTTGGGCAACTTTGCTTAATGATGATCCGCAGCAGGTAGTGCAGAAGCTGTGCGCGGCACAGGGCATCGCAACACTCTCCAATTTCAAATCGTTGCCGTCCTTTAGCCAGCTGCATCAGCGTTTAGCCCATGGGCAACACCAAGCGCTCGGCAAATTGGCCGTCTCCCTGGCTACGGGAATGTTGATGCCGCCGGGGGACACTACTGCGCTTCAAGTCCTGCGCGGAGGGGCTTTCTGGCAGCGTTTGGATGAGCTGGGTCTGCTACCTGACCTGCAAATGCATAGGTTGAGCCAGCGTCAGCTCGGTACAGCCTGGATGCTGGCCATTGCCATGCACCCGGAGCATCTGAAGCAAGTGATGAGGGGCAATGGCTCTGCAGACTCTGAACCTGTTCTGGTTGGCGAGTGGAAAGAAGATGGTCTGCCCGAAAGCGAGCTTCAGTTACGCTGGCAGCAACTTTGGCAGGCACTTAACTTATTGTTGCCGCTGAGTCAGATTTGGGTTGGCAACGCTGAAATGCCAGGGTTACCTGCGCTGCAGGATTGTTCTGCGCTCAAAGCAAAATCCGGCGGGCTGTCTGAGGCCTGGCAGGAAGCGCTGAGTCTAGCTGCACATGAAGTACAGTCTTGGGGCTTGGCTCTGGCTGGTCTCGACGTGACCGCTCCAGAGGTGGGCTATGAGTTGATGGATGAAAAAGGCCGCGTAATAGCAGAAGCTGAGTTGGCTTGGCCAGATGTTCGTACCGCGGTACTACTGCCAGATTCTGAAGCAGAGGCTGCGCTTTTTGCTGGCCAAGGTTGGCATTCTTTCACCGCTGACGGCAGTGAGTTGCCTGATGAGCTGAGAACCCTTTTGATGGAGACACTGGCATGACGCTGGCACTCAAGATTGCAATGTCCGATGACTTCTTGAAGTCGTTTTCAGCAGTTCCCCGCTCCCACCAGCAGGCAGTGCTGACCTTCGTTGCAAAGTTTCGTCAGAACCCAATGGCGACCGGTATCAATTATGAGCGCATTCATGATGCCGCCGATCCGAACATGCGTTCGGTTCGGATCAACGACAATATGCGGGGCATTGTACTCAAGCCGGATGTGGGCAACGTGTATTGCTTGCTGTGGGTCGATCAGCATGATGATGCCTATCACTGGGCGCGTCGCCACCGAGTCGCGATCCACCCGGATGTTGGCAGTATTCAGGTTTATGCAGTGCAGGAAGCTGCTGACACGACGTCATCTGACACACCGGCTGATGTACGAGTAGCAGGCCTGTTTGATGCACTCAAAGATCGTGAGATTCGTCGTCTGGGCGTACCTGACGACCGGCTGAAAGCGGTACGCGCCGTAACTAATGAAGGCGAGCTTGAGGCGTTGGAAGCACAATTGCCCGATGAGGCATACGAAGCGTTGTATCTGTTTGCTGCCGGCGAGCCTTTCGACAAAATCATCAATGATCAATCCGCGCCGGAGTCGGTCGACCCTGCAGACTTCGGGGCTGCGCTTGAGCGCGACAGCTCACGGCGTCATTTCGTGGTGCTGACAGATGACAGCGATCTGGAAGCTTTACTAGCCGCACCTCTAGAGCACTGGAGGGTATTCCTGCACCCAAGCCAGCGTAAGTTGGTGGAGCGCGATTGGAATGGTCCTGTGAAGGTGACCGGTGGCGCAGGTACTGGTAAAACCGTTGTGGCTATGCATCGTGCTGCAAGACTTGCCAGACAATACTCGGACTTACCTGGTCGTCCGGTGTTGTTTACCACGTTCACCAAAACACTTGCTGAAGACATCCGCCAACATTTGGCGTTGCTGTGCACACCGCAGGAGTTGGAGAAAATTCAGGTGGTAAACCTAGATCAGTGGGCTTCCAGTCTTCTGCGTCGTTTTGGTTACGCAAATAACCTGTTGTACAACGAAGGTGACCGTCGCCGTTTCTGGCAAGCAGCCATGTCGGCGATGCCAGCGTCGGTTGATCTCAGCTTACCGTTCATGCGTGCTGAATATGAGCGGGTTGTGCTTCCTCAAGCCTGCGAAACTGCTGAGGACTATATGCGTGCCAGTCGAGTAGGCCGAGGCGGTCAGCTTGGTCGTGCGATGCGTAAGTCTATCTGGCCAGTGTTTGCCGAATACCGGGCCCAACTGCAAGCTGCCAACTTGCGCGAGCCTGAAGAAGCCTTCCGTGAGGCCTCTCAGTTGTTAGTGAATGAGCAGCCCGCACTGGGTATTCGTTCTATGGTGGTGGACGAAGCTCAGGACATTAGCAACGCAGGTTTTGAGCTTATTCGTACTGCAGTAAAGGAAGCCGAAAACGACCTGTTTATTGTTGGTGACGCTCACCAGCGTATCTACCGACACAAAGTCGTGCTTAGCCGGGTGGGTATCGAAGTTCGCGGCCGCAGCCGTAACCTGAAGGTGAATTACCGAACCACCGACGAAATCCGTCAATGGGCCTGCGCTCAGCTCGAAGGATGTGCTGTCGATGACCTGGACGGGAATGCGGACTCTCTGCGCGGTTACCGTTCGCTTACCCATGGTGATGTGCCGGATATCATCGAGTCGTCTTCCGTTAATGAGGATATGCCGCATATACAAGCGATCCTTAAACAACTGCAGGACGATGGAATGGAGCCTCGACAGATTTGCATCACCGCACGTACTAACGAGGATCTGGACAGCATTGCTCGAGCTCTGCAGCAAGCCAATATTGTTCACTTGAAACTGGATAACGCAACCTCGGACGATTCGGCACTATTGGGCGTCCGTCTAGCCACTATGCACCGCATCAAGGGGCTTGAATTTAGCGTAGTGATTGTTGCCGCCTACAGGGGAGCCACTACTTATGCAGGGCAATTTAGCCGTGATGAAGATGCCGGGGTAACCGAAGACACTGAAACCTCTGAAAGATGTCTGCTGCACGTTGCTGCTACTCGAGCAAAGAGAAATTTGTTTCTCCTGGTACGGCCTTCTGTTGGCTAAAACCTCAGACGTATACAGCTAAAAATTAGCTGTATACGTCGGTCAGTGGCGGACTCTTGGCAGCGCAAAGGCACGCGCTGTTTCTGCATGGGTGACGGACAAGCCAGTAAGGTAGGACACAAGTGAGCCTAGAACGCTGTCTGCTTATGACTACTCGAGCGACCGACGAGCAGTTCTCGTTCGTTTCCTAATCGCGCCCAGATCAATAGGGCGGTGAGCAGATAGTAATACCGCGTAGCGTTGGCATGGTCTTTCAGATACTGGGTGAGAAACCAGCGCACATGCTTGAGTTGCCAAGTCCAAGGATTATCACGTTGCCAGCGCTGTTGAATGGCCGCTTGCATGACTCGAGCTTGCCGTAGGTGACGCTGCTGTGTGACCTTCGAGCCAGTCAGTACGCCGCTCAGGAACAGCGCCATATTGAAGGGTTTGGTCACGCTCGACCTCCAATGTAGGCCGAAATGACATCGATCCGGTTATGCCCGAGCTCAAGGCTGATTTGTTGGCGCGCCTGTCGATCCAGGTCGAGGTCAATGCGATAGCAGTGGTCACCATTGACCGGTGCAGCGTTGCCGGTGAGTTGTTCGTAACGCTCGCAGGCGTAGGCTGCTCGCAGTTCATGAAAACCCTTCAGCTCTTGTTTATGCAGCGTTTCGCGGGTGGGGAGCACTGTCTGTTGCAGGAACGCGGCGTAGCTTTCGTTTCGGGCCAACAAGTTGCGGCTGCCGGTCGGTGCAGCATGACGAGCAAACTGCAGCGCCGCCTTCACCGCTTCATTGGCTATGACCCATCGCGGTGCTGATGCCCCCGAGCGGCCACCTTTGGTGCCGTCCTGGATGTTGATACGGCCCAAGTGTTCGGCTTCGCGGTGCAGTCGCGGCAGGTCAGCCAGGATCGCTTCGCGCAGGCGCATACCGGTTGTTCGAGCCAACAGGACAATCGCGGCCACCCGTTCGTATTGCTGTTCGCCGAGCGCCTCGAGTACTCGCTGCATTTGTTGGTGGTCTAGGCCATCCGGCGCACAGGTGCGTACGCTCGAGCGCTGTTGACCCAACGCCTGACTCGGGCTGGCGATCCTCACGTCCTGATCACCGCGCAGCGCCGCGAGGGTGCGGTTGACGCTGCTCAGGCGGTTCTGCGCGGTGGCGATGCAGAGTTCACCTTGCTGGATCTGCTGGCGCATGTAAGCGGCGTAGTCTTGCAGCGTCTGTCGATCAATCTGGCGCGCATCGTTGTAACCGGGGCCATCCTCTGACCGACACCAACGCACGAACGCTTGCCAACGATCGCTATGCGCTTTGACCGTGGCGAAGTGGCCACCGGCAAACAGATCCTTGAGCGCTTGTGGGCCGGCATAGCTCAGCTGGCGGCCATAGCCAAAGTTGCGACCATCACGCCGACCGACCAATGCCATCATCATCACCGTTTTCGTTTGTTTGCAGAAAGAGCAGCAGGGCTTTCCAGTGGGGGCTGAGCCTGTCCACCTGCTGCCAGTGTGTCGGGCGGATGAGTAGGGCGTTCTCCTGGTGTTCCAGCAGTGCTCCTTCCTCACGTAGTTGCTCGATCAACAGGGCGATGTCGGCGGGGGCAAGAGGTGGTGTGGCGACAGCGGCGACAGTGGCGACAACCCGCGTCATTCCTGGCCTGGCGCGTGGCGACAAGGTGGCGACAGAAGCGGCGACACGCCGAGTTTCTGATTGCGATTGATGTTGCGCCTGGTAGCAGCGCACCGCGTCATTGAGGCGAAACATGGCGGACCTCGAAAGTTTTGGCATCGCGACTGTTCAGCCAGTTATGCGTGATCAGCTCGACGAGCAGTGTGGCGGTGTGATGGCTGCTCTTGCGGGCGAAGCGAGGGCCGTTGCGATTGAGATCGCGGATGGTGAATTGGGTCCAGCCTTTTTGCGTCAGCCAGCGCAGCAGTCGATCCGCTTCCTCACGTAAAGTGTTGATTGGCTCTTGTTCGGTCAGGCGTTGGATCTCCGCCAGGTAGTAATCCATCAGTGTTGAGGCGCGTTGAATATGGGCCTCACTCACTACATTCGCATCTTCAATTACTGCGAGCACACCGGCGATGCGCAGCACATTGGTCGCCGCTTTTCCTGCGACGGATTGGACGCCCGCCAGCTCACCGAACTCGCCAGACTGGCATTCGATGGTGTCGTGAATATCAATCCAGGCAGTGCGAGCGCTGGGCGTTAGTTCCAGCCTGGCGGGGTTAAGTGAACCGTCTTTGTGCAGCGACAATGGCTTATCCAGCAGGGCGGTGATGCGCGTTTGGTAGCGCTGGACCTTGGTATCTCGCGTCAGGTCGACTGCCTTGTACAAGCGCCGGCCGACCAGACGTTCTGGCCAACTGATCAGGCAGCGGCCCAAGATGCCTTGGCCATTGATCACCGGGTCTTTGAGTAGCTGGTTGGCCAAGTAAGGCTGTAGCATCAAATGCAGGCTGAGGCGGCGATCATAGGCACGCAGGCTTTCTCCGGCCATGGAGCGCGCCCGGTCGATGGGGCTGCCATCCCACAGTGTCGACAAGGTGGTGATCGCCTTGAGCAAGTTCTCTTTGCTCATGGTGCTGCTGCCCAAGAATTGGCCACCTTCATCATTGAACAAGCCCATGCTGGGCAAGCCATGGCACAGGCTTTTGATCAGGGCCTCAATGGTGGGTTCGGCAATGATCAGCCTCGGCGGGACTGGCTCAGATGGTTCGCTGCCTTCCGCCTCCGCGTGTTTCTTTGAGGTTTTGGGTTTGGCCATGATGCTGGTAGCGGCGCGATAAGCTTTGAGCTTTTCCGCATACAGGGTCCACTGCTGTCGCTCCCAGTCGCGCGCCGTCTTCAGTGCCAGATGATCCACCGCGCTTTTGCGATCACCCGAGGACGCCACCGTCAGCAGGTAAAGGGACAGCGGATAAGATCGGCCGTCGAGTTGGACATTGGCATGACCCTGGCTCACCAGAGCTGCGCTGGCCAGCACCGATTGTGCAGCCATGGCGCGGGGTACGCCGATCACCTCGGCCAGTCGTTCGACCGCAGGGCCCAACAGTTCCCCGAGTGCTTCGACCGGATAGGGCAGTGGCGCCTGCTGGTATTCCAGCAATGGTTGTGGGGGCTCGAACGCTTCGCACAGTTGCATCGCTATTCTCCTGAAACTATCGACTTCGTCCTCACTCATCCCGCCACGGTTGTTGAGTGTTATCAGGGGTCAAGGCCCCTGCGACCTGTGAGGGTTGTCCTCTCACGCGGGACTGGCGGCTCCTTACGACCGGGAGCTTGGGCATCTCATGATCTGGCCTCCTGAGCACTTCCGAAGAAGTGGGCGGGTGGAGGCTGCACTGGCTGACGAGACCGGCCGCGAGATCCTGAGTCAGGTGAAGGCAGTGAGGCGATGACTGGGGCATGCCTGACTGTCAGTCAGGTGCAGTCCATTCCTTGAGCTGCGGCACCATCATCGGCATCGCTGTGGCGAGTGAGCATTCGGTGTTTGTCACGCCGATTGTCACGAGGGGGAAAGCCGCAAAGGCCCGTGTGAGCAGGGCTGCAGCAGTGGTAGGAGCGCCCGTCTCTTTAGGGGGCAAAGAGACGGGCAAAAGGTTGGCGCAAGAAATAGCCAAGCGGATAAGTTGCTGCAGAGCAGCCAGGAAGGGGCATGAGTTGCCGCAGTGGGCATTCTGGAAGAAGTGGCATCCATCACATCGCTGTGACCGTGCGAGCCGCCGGACGCTAATCGCACTTCGGGGAGAACCACCACGATGCGGCGTAGCCTTAAAGGTTCTGGCTACCTGGGTGCTGTCGAGGACAGCGCTTGTACGGTTCTGGTTTAGCGCTGGTTCTGCTCACGGTCAACAGTATTTTGGGGGCGACTGTTGCGCCAATCGGTAGCGCTGGAAGACCTTGGAGGTCGATGGTTTTCCATGGCCGGGTGGTCGTTCGTCGGTTTTTAATGTGAGCCCATGCGGGTGGGAATGCGGAGCCTTCCCGCTCGCGTGGGCTTGGCCGAGAAAGCCCCAAGAGAGAGGCTTGCAATGGCGACAGTCGCCATCTCTGTCGCCATGCTGCAGGCCAGGTATTACGCGGGTTGTCGCCGGTGTCGCCGCTGTCGCCAAATCAACCATCACTCTATCTGGGGAGTCATTTTCGGTTACCGGCGGCGTCCGGTGAGCGCTTAGCGTATCGGCACGACGTTGCGGTTCCTGGTTAGATTGATGGCAGATGCCGACAGGCTGCCGGTGGCCGATTTCTGGATGTGTTCACTCCACCAGGCCATCATCGGACGCCGCCGTTCGATGTAATCAGCCCGGTTGTAGGCGCTACGAACTTCGTCTTTATCTACATGCGCCAGTGCGACTTCGATTAGCTCCGGATCCCACCCATGCTCGTTCAAAATTGTGCTGGCCATGGAGCGCATGCCGTGGCTGACCAAGCGGTCCTGAAAGCCCATGCGTTTCAACGCCATGTTGGCTGTCTGGCTATTAGCGTGGGTACGCGGGTTTCTATCTGCCGGGAACACGTACTCTCTGTGGCCGCTATGGGTCTTGAGTGTCTCCAGTAACGCGAGTGCCTGTTCAGTCAGCGGGATGGTATGCGGGCGACGCTTTTTCATGCGCTCCGGTGGGATGGTCCAAATGCGTTTGTCGAAATCGATGTCTGCCCACCGAGTGGTGGCTGCCTCGACAGGGCGGGTCATCGTGTGCAACTGCCATTCGATCAGACAGCGCGTGACTCGCTTGATGCTGGCATTCGCGATTTCCATCATGAGCTCCGGAAGCTCGTCAGGTCGTAGCGCGGCCATGTTCTCTTTCCTGGGTTTCTTGAACACCGCCCGAATGCCACTGAGGGGGTTCGAAAAGATAAGTCCTGAATTGACCCCGTAGGTCATGATCTCGTTGAGTCGTTGGCTCAGCCGCTTCACTGTTTCGAGGCTGCCTTTGGCCTCAATCGGGCGAAGGAGCTTGATCACCATAGGAGCACTGACTTCAGAAAGCGGCGTCGATTTCATGCTTGGAAAAACATGCAGCGTGAGTGAACGCCAAATGTCCTCGGCATACGCTGGCGTCACTGAGTCTTTCTTCAGTTCGAACCAGGCGGTGGCTATCTTCTCGAAGGTGTGTTCGGTCTCAGCCAATCTGGCTTGCCTTTGCTCATCGCGCTGGGCTTTGGGATCAATGCCTTGAGCAAGTAGCTCTCGCGCCTCGACTGCTTTCTTCCGAGCATTCGCTAATGAGAGGTCGGGGTATGGACCGAGCGCCATATTAAGACGGCTTCTGGTCAACGGTTCGCGATAATTGAAATTCCACATCATCGAGCCGCTGGCGCGTACTCGAAGCTGCAGGCCGTCGCCGTCGCTGAGGACGAAGTCTTTACCAGTTGCCTTGACTGCCTTGAGCTGGCGATCGGAGAGGCGGGTTGCGTTAGTAGGCATGGGGGCTACCTCCAGCACCGTTTTGGTATCCTGAAAGTAGCACTTGGCAGCCCGGGATACCACCTGGGATACCAAAGCGCCTGGAACTCAGAAATCCTCAAAAGTCCCCGAAAGCCCTGGAAGTCGCGTATTTACTGGACTCCAGGCACAAAAAAAGACGTCCTTGGACGTCTTTAGATGATGAAGTGGTGGAGCCGGGGGGATTTGAACCCCCGTCCGCCAGTACTCCGCTGTCGGTACTACATGCGTAGCCGTTTCTATTAAGTTAACCCTCAGCGACCCGAAGGGCAGGGTGCTTTGGGCGAGTTGTGTAAGTTTTAGCCGCTTCGTCCACAACGTACTGCACGGCGATTCTGTTCTATATGACAATCACTTTGGGTTTACAGACATCCCCTGGTGATTGCTGGACCCGAAGGTACCAGAAGCTCAGGGCTAAGGCTGCTTACGCAGCGAGAGCGAATTCCTGGCCGTAGTTTTCGTCATTGGCAACTATAAGAAGTTGCAACAGTGGATTTACGAGTTCTGTTACCAACTCGGCATGCACCTAAAGTTTCGCGACCGGCGTCGAATCCTAAACGGCCCCGTGCTTGTAACTCGTTGTTTCTTAGTGAGTGACAAGCCTGTGCAGTGTACGCCAAAACGTCAGCGAAGGCCAACCCGAAGGTTGGCCCTCTCGCTTACTGGCCGCCTTTCTCGCTGTTCTGCAGGTCTTGCAGGGCCTTGGAGGTGATTTCGATGCACTTCTTCTCATCACCGGCGGCGTGGGCGGCCTTGGCCTGGGAGACGGCGGTGTCTATTTCGCCACTTTTACCGCTGGTGTCGGTGGCGAGCAGGGCTTTGCCGTTGTTGATTTTGTCCAGGTTGATCTGGCACAGGTCTTTGTCACCGGCGGCGAAAGCGGGGGAGGCGAGCATCGCAGCGGTCATGAACAAGCCAGCAAGAGCGGAACGCTTCATAGGGTGTCTCCTTGCGCAAAAGGGCTCGACGCTGCTGGCGTGCAACCGCTGCCAGCGACATCACGGATGGGCCTCGTTGGTCGAGGCCTATGCAGATGACTGCGCCGGTGCGCCAGGGTTCGGTTTTTTTGCCGGATCAGTGGGCGCGGGCGCGGGTGACGCGGTCTACCAGGTAGACCAGGTTGTGGTAGTCGATGCCGCCATGCTGGCTCAGGCCGATCTCGCAGGTGCGGCTGGTGGAGATGCCTTCGCTGCAATATTGCACGGCGTCTTTGAGTGAGCGCAGGGAGTGGGCGTTGAGCTCCGGGGTGGTGAAGCCTTTGTCGCCGGCAAAGCCGCAGCAATGAATGCCTTCGGGGATCACCACGGTTTTTGCGCAGCGTCGCGCCAGTTCGATCAGTGCCTGGCTCTCGCCCAGGTGTTGGGTGCTGCAGGTGACGTGCACGGCGATGGGCGCTTCTTGGGGTGTGAAGTCGAGGCGGTTCATCAGGTGGGTGCGGATAAAGCGCACGGGGTCGTAGAGGTCTAGGCGCGTTTCTCCCAACTCTTGCACCAGGCGCAGGGTGCAGGGGCTGGTGTCGCAGTAGATCGGGTCGAGGCCACCGCGGCTGGCGTGGAGCAGGGCGCCGATCAGTTCCTGGCGCTTGTGTTCGGCCTGCTCGGCGTAGCCTTTGGAGGCGAAGGGTTGGCCGCAGCAGAGGCTGTCCTGGTTGTCGGGGAAGACTACCTGGTAGCCGGCTTTTTCCAGCAACTGCCGGGTTTTGTCGTACAGCGAGATTTGCTCTTTATCGCCGGCTGCCGGGCCCATGGCGCGGGAGACGCAGGCGGCCAGGTACACCACGCGAGGGCGCGCGTCTGTCACAGCGGGGCTGAAGCGGATGGCCTTTTCGGGCTGTGGCATGGCGTTGGTCCACTGCGGAATTTGCCCTTTGGACAGCTTGGTCAGCGTGCTCGAGAGCCTGGCCAGCCGTGGGGCACCCAGCAGCATGCGTGCGCCGTTGGCGACGTGCAGGGTAAAGCGCGCACCTTGCAGCGCGGTGGCGAAATGGCTGGCGAGCCAGTCGGCGGTTTTCGTACGGGCGGCTTCGCGGCTGCGCAGTTTTTTCACTAGGTCGCCGGTATTGATGCCTACAGGGCAGCGTTGCGCGCATAAGCCGGTGGCGGCGCAGGTGTCGATGCCCTGGTAATGGTAGGCCGCTTCCAGTTCGGTGGTGTCCACGCCTGCGCGTTTTTTCGCCTGGATGTCGCGCCAGATCACGATGCGCTGGCGCGGGCTCAGGGTCAGGCCTTTTGACGGGCACACCGGTTCGCAGAACCCGCACTCGATGCACTTATCCACAAGCTCATCGGCGGCGGGCAACGGCTTGAGGTGTTTGAGGTGGATCTGCGGGTCTTCGCTGAGCACCACATCCGGGTTGAGGATGCCGTTGGGGTCGAGCAGGCGCTTGAGCTGCCACATCAGTTGGTAAGCATCGCTGCCCCATTCCAGTTCGACGAAAGGGGCCATATTGCGGCCGGTGCCGTGTTCAGCCTTCAGCGAGCCACCGAACTCCACAGCCACCAGTTGCGCGACGTCGTCCATGAACGCTTGATAGCGTGCGACTTCTTCGCTGCTGTTGAAGCCCTGGGTGAACACGAAGTGCAGATTGCCTTCCAGGGCGTGTCCGAAAAGGATGGCTTCGTCGTAGTGATGTTTGTCGAACAGGGCGATCAAGCGGTTCACGCCAATCGCCAGTTGTTCAACCGGGAAGGTCACGTCTTCGATGATCACGGTTGTGCCGGTTTTGCGCACGGCACCTACGGCCGGGAAGGTGTCTTTGCGGATGGCCCACAGGCGGGCGTTTTCCAGTGGGTCTTCGGTGAAGTCGACTTGTTGCTCCACGGGGAATGCCGCCAGGGAGGCCATGATTCGCGTCAGTTGTTCGTGCAGCAGCGTTGGCGAAGCGGCGCGGGATTCGATCAGCAGTGCGCAGGCGTTTTCCGATAGGTGCTGTACGAAAGCAGGCATGCCCGGTTTGTCCTGCACCGACCGCATGCTGCGTCGGTCCAGCAGTTCAACGGCGGAGACGGGTTGGGTTTTCAGCACGGTGACGGCGTTGCAGCAGGTTTCGACATCCGGGAAGACGATCAGCGCCGAGGCTTTGTTGGGGTGATCGATCACCGTGTTGTAGGTGACGGCGCTGATAAACCCCAGAGTGCCCTCGGAGCCGACCAGCAGGTGGCTGAGGATGTCCAGAGGATCATCGAAATCCACCAAGGCATTGAGTGACAGGCCGGTGGTGTTTTTCAGGCGGTATTTGTGGCGGATCTTTGCCGCCAGCTCAGTATTTGCCCTTGTCTGGCGACCTAGTAGGGCCAGGCTTTCAAGCAGTGCGCCATGTGACTGGCGGAAGGCTTGCACGCTGGCGGCATCTTCGGTGTCCAGGCGGCTGCCATCGGCCAGTACCAGGCGGATGCCCGCCAGGGTGTGGTAGGTGTTTTGCGCGGTGCCGCAGCACATGCCACTGGCATTATTGGCGACGATACCGCCGATCTTACAGGCGTTAATTGACGCTGGGTCTGGGCCGATCTTGCGCCCGAACGGTGCGAGCCAGGCGTTGGCCTGGGCGCCGATCACGCCCGGTTGCAGGCGGATTTGCGTGCCTTGCCCGCGAATTTCGCGGTGGTTCCAGTTATCACCCAGCACGATCAGCACCGAGTCGCTGATGGCCTGGCCCGAGAGGCTGGTGCCTGCGGCACGGAAGGTCACCGGCACGCGGTCGCGCTGGGCCAGTTGCAGCAGGGTTACCACTTCGTCTTCTGACTCCACGCGGATCACCAACTGTGGGATCAGTCGGTAGAAGCTGGCGTCGGTGCCGAAGGCGAGGGTGGAAAGTGGATCGTCGAAGCGGCGATCTTGCGGGATCAGTTGTGCGACGTCGCTCAGGAAAGCAGCAGGCAGGCTCATCGGTCCTCCAGAAATAGCAGACGCCGGAAGGATGTCCCGGCGTCGATTCTTACCCTATTACGTGCAGGTCTCAGTGCACCAGCATACCGGTGAACCAGTACGCCTGCGCCAAGGTGATCAGCCCGACGATGGTGGCAAAAAACAGGCTGTGCTTGAGGGTAAAGCGGAACAGGTCGGATTCCTTGCCCACCAGGCCGGTGGCGGCGCAGGCCACGGCGATTGATTGCGGCGAGATCATTTTGCCGGTCACGCCACCGCTGGTGTTCGCGGCTACCAGTAGGGTGTCGTTGACGCCGATCTGGTGAGCGGTAGTGGCTTGCAATGAGCTGAACAGGGCATTGGATGAGGTATCGGAGCCTGTCAGGAAAACCCCCAGCCAGCCAAGGAATGGCGAGAAGAACGGGAAGGCAGCACCGGTGCCGGCCAGAACCAGGGCCATGGTCGAGGACATGCCGGAGTAGTTGGTGACGAAGGCGAATGCCAGCACCATGCCGATGGAGAGGATCGGCCAGCGCAGCTCGTAGAAGGTCTCTTTTAAAGTGGTAAGACCAGTTTTGATATCGATTTTCAATACCAGCATGGAGATCAGTGCCGAGAAGAAGATCGCAGTGCCGGTGGCCGAAATCGGGTCCAGCTTGAAGACGGCCGGGATGGCGGTTGGGTTGGTCACGATGGGCGCGACTTTAACCACCAGTTGATCTAGGTGCGGGATCGCGAAATTGAACACCCAGCCGTACATCGAACCGCCCGCGGCGAACAGGGCCTTGAAGGGTTTGAGGGTCCAGATGGTCACCAGTACGGTGAGGATCAGGAACGGCGACCACGCCTTGAAAATTTGCCCCAGGCTGTAGGGCGAAACCACGGTGTTGCGTGGCAGGCCGAAGCCGCCGGCGCTGGAGGTGACCGCTACGCTGGAGGTGGCGCCGGCAATTTGTGCGCCTGCGGTGCGCTTGGGTTGCCAGACTTTCAGGAACAGCGTCAGGGCAATCAGGCTGGCGAGTGCCGAGGTGATGTCCGGCAGCTCTGGGCCAATGAAGTTGGAGGTGAAATATTGGGTGACGGCAAAGCTCAAGCCGGCCACCAAGGCTGCCGGCCAGGTTTCGCGAACGCCGCGCAGGCCGTCCATCATGAACACCAGCCAGAACGGTACGAACAGCGACAGCAGCGGCAGTTGGCGGCCGGTCATGGCGCCAATCTTGAACGCATCAATGCCGGTGACCTGGCCGGCGACGATGATCGGAATGCCCAATGCACCGAAGGCCACAGGCGCGGTATTGGCAATCAGGCACAGGCCGGCGGCGTACAGAGGGTTGAAGCCCAGGCCTACCAGCAGCGCGGCGGTGATCGCCACGGGCGCGCCGAAACCGGCCGCGCCTTCCAGGAAGGCGCCAAAGCAGAAGCCGATCAGCAGCACCTGCAAGCGCTGGTCATCGGTGATCGACAGCACGGAGCTACGGATGATTTCGAACTGGCCGCTCTTGACCGTTAATTTGTACAGGAATACTGCCGCGACGATGATCCAGGCGATGGGCCACAGGCCGTAGGCAAAACCATAACCGGCCGCAGCCAGTGCCATGTCTACCGGCATCTGGAAGGCGAAGATGGCGACCAGGATCGACAGGGCTAGGGTGATGCTGCCGGCCACATGGCCTTTGAGGCGGAACACGGCCAGCGCCAGGAAGAAAAATACGATGGGAATGACGGCCGCCAGTGCGGACAGGCCGAGGCTGCCGAGTGGGCTGTAAAGCTGTTGCCAGGTTTGCATATGGGGTGGCCCCTGATTGTTGTTGTTTGATGAGCTTGGGTAATTGGTAATACCAATTTACAATCGCTGTGGGCTAGATTAAGAGGCTGGGCAGGGGTGTGTCAATTTGCCGCCTGCGAAACTTTGGTCGTAGGTCGGGAGGCGGGGTGTTCTGATCGGCGAAATTGAAGGCGTTCTGATAGGTGCTGCCGGCACGTCGATAGGCCAGAATAGGGGCCCCGGCGAGTGGTCGGGATGGTGGAGAGTTGAGTTATGGGGTTTGATCAGGTGCGTCAGCGCCGTTTGTCTGACGATATTGTCGAGCAGCTTGAGGGCATGATTCTCGAGGGCACGCTGAAGTCGGGCGAGCGTTTGCCGGCCGAGCGCGCGTTGGCTGAGCGCTTTGGTGTGTCGCGCCCATCGTTGCGTGAGGCGATTCAGAAGTTGGCGGCCAAGGGCTTGCTTGTCAGTCGCCAGGGCGGTGGCAACTATGTGGTGGACTCCCTGGGTTCGACCTTCAGCGATCCGCTGCTGCACTTGTTGGAAAGCAATCCCGAAGCACAGCGCGATCTGCTGGAGTTTCGTCAGACGCTTGAGGCTTCGTGTGCTTATTACGCGGCGTTACGCGCCACGGAGGTTGACCGTGAACGGCTGACCGCCGCATTTGAGGCGTTGCAGGATTGTTATGCGCGCGCCGACGAAGTGAGCCGAGTGGAGGAGGGCGCTGCGGATGCAAGGTTTCACTTGGCGATTGCCGAAGCCAGTCATAACGCCGTATTGCTGCACACCATTCGTGGGCTGTTCGACCTGCTCAAGCGTAACGTGGTGACGAATATTGGTGGCATGTACCAGCAGCGTACCGAGACCCGCGACATGCTGATCAATCAGCATCGGGACTTGTACCTGGCCATCATCGAGGGTCGGGCCGAGCAGGCGCGTGAAGTCTCGACACGGCATCTGCTGTATGTGCAGGAGGTGTTGGAGGAGGTGCGTCAGGAGGTTCAGCGCGTGGCTCGGGCGGAGCGGCGCAAAGGGATGTAGCCCGCGTGGGCTACACCGTCACAAGGATTACTCTTCCTTGCCTTTGTTGCGCACGGCGCGATGCAGCTCGCGATTGGAATCGCGCTCGCGTTCGGTGTCGCGCTTGTCGTATTCCTTCTTGCCCTTGCCCAATGCGATCTCGCATTTGACCAGGTGCTTGCTCCAGTACCAGGACAAGCAGATGCACGCGTAGCCTTTTTGCTGCACGGCTGCGGCGAGCTTTTCGAGTTCGCGAGCATTGAGCAACAACTTGCGCGTACGCACCGGGTCGGCAATCACGTGGGTGCTCGCGGTGGTCAGCGGGGTGATATGACTGCCAAGCAGCCACGCCTCGCCATCCTTGAGCAGCACATAACTGTCGACCAGCTGCAGTTTGCTGGCACGCAGACTTTTTACTTCCCAGCCGGCCAGGACCAGACCAGCCTCGAACCGATGTTCGATGAAGTAATCGTGTCGCGCTTTTTTATTTTGCGCGATGGTCCCTGTGGGGTGTTTCTTTTGTTTAGCCATAGGGGCGGCATTATAGGGAGTTGCGAGCGTGTCGGCTACGGTCAACCTGTGTGCTTGAGCGAGTTGGACGAATCCCGGACAATGCGGGCAGTTCTTTGGTTTTTTTCTCTCGCGGATTGGGCTGTTCTTTCGCGATGTTTGCCTTAAGCAGTGGAAGTAACGCTCACATGACGACGCATATTCAACGTTCGGCCCTGTTGCCCTACCCGGCGCAGGCGCTCTATGACCTGGTCAACGACGTGGCGCGTTACCCAGAGTTTCTGCCTTGGTGCTCGACGGCCGAGGTTCTGGAGAGCAGTGACGAGCACATGGTTGCCAGTGTGGGGGTGGCCAAGGGCGGCCTCAGCCAGCACTTTGTGACGCGCAATGTGCTGGTGCCGGGTCAATCCATTGAAATGAACCTGCAGGAAGGGCCGTTCACCCAACTGCACGGTGTGTGGGTGTTCAAGGCGCTGACGGACAAGGCCTGCAAGATCAGCCTGGATCTTTCGTTTGATTATGCCGGGCCGATTGTTCGTGCGACCTTGGGGCCTTTGTTCAATCAGGCAGCCAATACCCTGGTGGATGCGTTCTGTCAGCGCGCCAAGCAACTGCATGGTTGAGATTGAGGTGGTGTTTGCCGCTGAGGACCGGCAGGTGTTGCTGGCGGTAAAGGTGGCTGAAGGCACTAGTTTGCGCGAGGCGGTGCAGGCGTCGGGAATGGCAGCGCATTTTCCTGATGTTGATCTGGCTGATTGCCCGGTGGGTATATTTGGCAAGGTCGTGGTGGATGCACAGGTGCGCTGCGTACAAGCCGGTGACCGTATTGAGATCTATCGGCCTTTGCTGGCCGACCCTAAAGAGGTGCGCAGGCTGCGCGCGGCCAAGGCGGCATTGGCCAGGCAAGCGAATTCTTGAGCTTGCCAAATGGCAGCGTAGCTATCTGCAGACCTGCGATACGAAGCTGAACCCTTGACGGCCTGTCAACCGACACATATCTCCTTGGAACCCCGCGATAGCGGTGGTTCAGTTGAAGAATTATTGACTGACACACCGCCTTCGCGGGCAAGCCCGCTCCCACAGGGGATCTGAGGCAGGCGCTGATTTTGTGGGCAATAAATGGCTAATGTGTGTGGCTTGCCTGCGAAAGCGGTGGTTCAGTTGAAGAATTATTGACTGACACACCGCCTTCGCGAGCAAGCCCGCTCCCACAGGGATCTGAGCCAGGCGCTGATGCTGTGGGCAATACAAAACTAGTGTGGGAGCTGGCTTGCCTGCGAAAGCGGTGGTTCAGTTGAAGAATTATTGATTGACACACCGCCTTCGCGGGCAAGCCCGCTCCCACAGGGATCTGAGCCAGGCGCTGATTTTGTGGGCAATACATGGCCAATGTGGGTGGCTTGCCTGCGAAAGCGGTGGTTCAGTTGAAGAATTATTGACTGACACAGCGCTTTCGCGAGCAAGCCCGCTCCCACAGGGGCTGAGCCAGGCGCTGATTTTGTGGGCAATACATGGCTAGTGTGGGAGCTGGCTTGCCTGCGAAAGCGGTGGTTCAGTTGAAGAATTATTGACTGACACACCGCCTTCGCGGGCAAGCCCGCTCCCACAGGGATCTGAGCCAGGCGCTGATTTTGTGGGCAATACATGGCCAATGTGGGTGGCTTGCCTGCGAAAGCGGTGGTTCAGTTGAAGAGTCATTGACTGACACAGCGCTTTCGCGAGCAAGCCCGCTCCCATAGGGATCTGAGCCAGGCGCTGATTTTGTGGGCAATACATGGTCAATGTGGGAACTGGCTTGCCTGCGAAAGCGGTGGTTCAGTTGAAGAATTATTGACTGACACACCGCCTTCGCGGGCAAGCCCGCTCCCACAGGGATCTGAGCCAGGCGCTGATTTTGTGGGCAATACATGGCTAATGTGGGAGCTGGCTTGCCTGCGAAAGCGGTGGTTCAGTTGAAGAATTATTAACTGATGCACCGCCTTCGCGAGCAAGCCCGCTCCCACAGGGGATCTGTGCCAGGCGCTGATTCTGTGGGCAATACAAAACCAGTGTGGGAGCTGGCTTGCCTGCGAAAGCGGTGGTTCAGTTGAAGAATTATTGACTGACACACCACCTTCGCGAGCAAGCCCGCTCCCACAGGGGATCTGTGCCAGGCGCTGATTTTGTGGGCAATACATGGCCAATGTGGGAGCTGGCTTGCCTGCGAAAGCGGTGGTTCAGTTGAAGAATTATTGACTGACACACCGCCTTCGCGGGCAAGCCCGCTCCCACAGGGGGCTGAGCCAGGCGCTGATTTTGTGGGCAATACATGGCTAATGTGGGAGCTGGCTTGCCTGCGAAAGCGGTGGTTCAGTTGAAGAATTATTGACTGACACACCGCCTTCGCGGGCAAGCCCGCTCCCACAGGGGGCTGAGCCAGGCGCTGATGCTGTGGGCAATATCGCTATGCAAATGGCAGGCAACAAAAAGCCCGGCATGCCGGGCTTTTTATCGAGCGCAAAGTTATTGCGGGCTGGTGTCCAGAGGCTCAGGCGTCGGCACGGGCACGGTTTCCACGTTGTCGATGTCTTTCTGGATGCTGTCCAGCAGGGAACCTGGCTTGGCCGGTACCTCGGATTTTGGTTTTTCAGCTTGCTGCGCAGGGGCGGTCACGTTGGTGCCGCTGTCCTTGCCCAGCAAGGCTTCATCGCGGCTTACGCCGGGCATGAAGTCACCTGACAGGCTCACGAGCTGGTCATTGCCATTGAAGATGACACTGACGCGCTCCTGCTGGCGTTCACCGCCACCCGGCTGCAGGCTGTAGAGATAATCCCAGCGATCGGCATGGAAAGTGTCGGTCAGCAGGGGATTACCCATGATAAACCGTACTTGCCGTCGGGTCATTCCCGGGCGTAACTGGTCTATCATGTCCTGCGTGACGACATTGCCCTGCTGGATGTCGATTTTGTAAACCCCGGGGAATGAACAACCGGCGAGTGCGAGCAGTCCCACAAAGGTGAAACTGGTTAGCAAGAGCTTGGTGTTTTGCATCGGTGGGCGACTTCCACTATCTTGGCTGGGACAACGTAAACGCCGATCATACCCGTATTAAGAGAAGCTGCGAAGCAGCATCCGCGAGAAAGCTAACCATGGTTGAAAATAGCGAACTACGCAAAGCCGGTCTCAAAGTGACTCTGCCACGAGTCAAGATTCTACAAATGCTCGATTCTGCTGAGCAGCGCCACATGAGTGCCGAAGACGTTTACAAGGCGCTGATGGAGTCTAACGAGGACGTCGGCCTGGCCACGGTCTACCGTGTACTGACCCAGTTTGAAGCCGCAGGGCTGGTGGTTCGTCATAATTTCGACGGCGGTCATGCGGTGTTTGAATTGGCTGACGGTGGTCACCATGACCACATGGTTGACCTGGATACCAATGAGGTTATCGAGTTCACCAGCCCTGAAATCGAAGCGCTGCAGCACAAGATTGCTGAGGAGCATGGGTTCGATTTGGTCGACCACAATCTCGTGTTGTACATCCGTAAGAAAAAGTAAAAATCGACGCAGTTTTGCTTTGCGAAACGATTGAAGGCGACCCTCGGGTCGCCTTCGTGCTTTCTATAGAGGGGAAAATGTCGCTTCAGGCCTTCGCGGCCACCACCATTTTTTTCGCGTGAGCCAAGGACTCTTTAGTCAAGTCGATACCACCAAGCATCCGCGCCACTTCTTCCACCCGTTCCGATTTGTTCAGCTTGGAGACGGCTGTGTGTGTCGCGTCGGCACCGCGCACCTTATGCACAAACAGGTGCTGATGCCCTTGAGCTGCCACTTGCGGCAAGTGGGTCACCGTAAGCACCTGGCCACGATCCCCGAGGCGGCGCAGCAATTGGCCAACAATTTCTGCGGTCGGCCCGCCAATGCCCACATCCACTTCATCGAATACCAGGGTGGGTACCCGTGAGGTCTGTGCGGTAATCACCTGGATCGCCAGGCTGATCCGCGAGAGTTCGCCGCCGGAGGCCACTTTGGCCAGGGCCTTGAGCGGTTGGCCGGGGTTGGCACTCACCAGCAGTTCGACGTGCTCCAGCCCATGGGGCTGCAATTCTTGACTGGCGTTGGGATGCAACTCGATGGTGAAGCGCCCGCCTGGCATACCCAGGCGTTGGATTTCCAGCTCAACGGCGCTTGCCAGGCTAGTAGCTGCCTGCTGGCGCAGAGCGCTCAGTTCCCTGGCTTTTTCCTGATAATGACGGGCAAACGAAGCGAGCTCCTCGCCCAATCGCTCAATGGATTCGTCGTTCGCGTTGAGTGTTTCGATTTCATCCAGCAGTTTCTGCTGCATGGTTGCGACTTCCGTCGGCTGGATTCGATGCTTGCGAGCCAGGGTATAAATAGTGTCCAGGCGTTCTTCTATTTCCTGCAGGCGTGCTGGGTCGGCGTCGAAGTGGTCTAGGAAACGATTGAGTTCGCCCACGGCCTCTTCAACCTGGATTTGCGCGCTGGTCAACAGGGTGGTCGCTTCGCTCAGTGAGCCAGAAGCATTGTTCACGCTGGACAGGCGATTGAGGCTGGCGGTCAGTGCGTTGAGCACATTGCCGGAGTCGCTCTCGCTACATTGTTCGACCACCTGGCGGCAGATGCCCAGCAGGGTTTCGGCGTTGGTCAGGTTCTTGTGTTCCTGCTCAAGCTGTTCCAGCTCGGTTTCACCCAGGCCCAGGCTTTCGAGCTCTTCCAATTGATAGCTGAGCAACTGGTGGCGGGCGCGTTGTTCGTCGCCGGAGTTGGAGAGGCGTTCCAGCTCCTGGCGTGTCTGGCGCCAGCGTTGGGCGGCCAGTTGAACTTGCCGGGAAAGATCGGTGGCGCCGGCGTACTCATCGAGCAGGCGGCGGTGGGTATCGGTTTTCAACAGGGATTGATGTTCGTGCTGACTGTGGATATCGATCAGCAATTCGCCCAAGGCTTTCAAGTCGCCCAGTGGGCAAGGTGTGCCGTTGATATAACCGCGGGAGCGCCCCTCGGCGGTGATCACCCGGCGCAGAATGCAGGGGCCTTCATTATTAAGGTCGCGCTCGGCCAGCCATGCTTCGGCTTCGGGGATGTCCGCCAGGTCGAAGGTGGCCAGGATATCGGCCTTGTCTGAGCCAGGGCGTACCACGCCACTGTCGGCCCGATCGCCAAGCGTCAGGCCGAGAGCGTCGAGCATGATCGACTTGCCGGCGCCGGTTTCGCCTGTGATTACGCTCATCCCGCGATCCAGTTCAAGATCCAGGTGTTCAACGATGGCGTAGTTATGTACAGACAGGTGCACGAGCATGACGGCCGCTCCCAGGCTTTAGGTCTGGTTATTTATACAGTGTTTTGTTCGGGGCTGACAATCCTGGCGCTTAGCTCGATTTGCTTGAGTCGCGATTTTTTTTAGCGCGATGTGGAATGAGCGTGAAGGAAATGATCCAGGTCAATCGAAAGACTTTTGGTAACGCCGGCGCCCTTGAACCTGAAAATTGTGGCCCCATATACCGGAGCAGAAGCGCGAGTTGAGTTCGCGCATGATTTTGAAAGGAGAAATCTATGGCTGACGAACAGACGCAGGATACGCAAACTCCAGACGCCAATTCGGCTGCCGGTGATGAACTGGCGACTCGTGTGCAAGTGCTCGAAGAGCAATTGGCCGCTGCGCAGGATCAATCGTTGCGTGTTGCCGCCGATCTGCAGAACGTCCGCCGCCGTGCCGAGCAGGATGTAGAGAAGGCTCACAAGTTCGCGCTGGAAAAATTTGCCGGTGACCTGCTGCCGATCATCGACAGTCTGGAGCGTGGTCTTGAGTTGTCCAACCCGGACGACGAAAACATCCGCCCAATGCGCGAAGGCATCGAGCTGACCCTGAAAATGTTCCAGGACACCCTGAAGCGCTATCAGTTGGAAGCGATCGATCCGCAGGCCGGCGAGCCGTTCAATGCTGAGCATCACCAAGCCATGGCCATGCAGGAAAGCCATGACCTGGAACCCAATAGCGTGATCAAGGTGTTCCAGAAGGGTTACCAGCTCAACGGTCGCCTGATGCGCCCGGCAATGGTGGTGGTGAGCAAGGCTCCTGCACCCGTTGCACCTTCTATTGACGAGCAGGCTTGAAATCCGCCGCAAGGCCCCCATTTATAAGTCAAGCGTTTAAGTGCTACCGCAGTTAGCCACAACTGCTGCGGCAACCAAATTCAAGTTTCGGGAGAGTAAATCATGGGCAAAATTATCGGTATCGACCTGGGGACCACCAACTCCTGCGTCTCCGTGCTGGAAAACGGCGTTGCAAAAGTTATTGAAAACGCCGAAGGCGCACGTACCACTCCGTCGATCATCGCTTACGCCAACGACGGTGAAATCCTCGTCGGCCAATCGGCCAAGCGTCAGGCAGTGACCAACCCGCACAACACCCTGTACGCGGTAAAGCGTCTGATTGGTCGTAAGTTCGACGAAGAAGTCGTACAGAAAGACATCAAGATGGTGCCTTACAAAATCGCCAAGGCCGACAACGGTGACGCCTGGGTTGAAGTGAACGGCCAGAAAATGTCGCCGCCACAAATCTCGGCTGAAATCTTGAAAAAGATGAAGAAGACCGCCGAAGACTACCTCGGTGAAGCAGTGACTGAAGCGGTGATCACCGTTCCGGCCTACTTCAACGACAGCCAGCGTCAGGCCACCAAAGACGCCGGCCGCATCGCGGGCCTGGATGTAAAACGTATCATCAACGAACCCACCGCAGCTGCTCTGGCTTACGGTATGGACAAGGCCAAGGGCGATCACACCGTGATCGTTTACGACCTGGGTGGCGGTACGTTCGACGTCTCCGTGATCGAGATCGCAGAAGTTGACGGCGAGCACCAGTTTGAAGTGTTGGCCACCAACGGTGACACCTTCCTGGGTGGTGAAGACTTTGACATTCGTCTGATCGACTACCTCGTTGACGAATTCAAGAAAGAAAGCGGCATGAACCTCAAAGGTGACCCGCTGGCCATGCAGCGCCTGAAAGAAGCCGCTGAAAAAGCTAAGATCGAGCTGTCTTCCGCTCAGTCGACCGACGTGAACCTGCCGTACATCACTGCAGACGCTACCGGTCCTAAGCACTTGAACGTGAAAATCTCGCGTTCCAAGCTCGAAGCGCTGGTTGAGGACCTGGTTCAACGCACCATCGAACCTTGCCGCATCGCGCTGAAAGACTCCGGTATCGACGTTGGCTCTATCAACGACGTGATCCTGGTAGGCGGTCAGACCCGTATGCCACTGGTTCAGAAGCTGGTCACCGAGTTCTTCGGCAAAGAAGCTCGTAAAGACGTGAACCCGGACGAAGCCGTTGCCATGGGTGCTGCCATCCAGGGTGCCGTACTGGCCGGTGACGTGAAAGACGTGTTGCTGCTGGACGTAAGCCCGCTGACCCTGGGTATCGAAACCATGGGTGGCGTGATGACTGCGCTGATCGAGAAAAACACCACGATTCCTACCAAGAAATCCCAGGTGTTCTCGACTGCCGATGACAACCAGGGCGCCGTGACTATCCACGTGCTGCAGGGCGAGCGTAAGCAAGCTGCGCAGAACAAGTCCCTGGGCAAGTTCGACCTGGCTGAGATTCCACCAGCACCACGTGGCGTGCCACAAATCGAAGTGACCTTCGACATCGACGCCAACGGCATCCTGCACGTCGGCGCGAAAGACAAGGCCACCGGCAAAGAGCAGAAGATCACCATCAAGGCCAACTCCGGCCTGTCTGATGAAGAAATTCAACAGATGATCCGTGATGCTGAAACCAATGCTGAAGCGGACAAGAAGTTCGAAGAGTTGGCAGGCGCCCGTAACCAGGGTGACGCGCTGGTTCACTCGACGCGCAAAATGATCGCTGATGCTGGCGACAAAGTGACCGACGAAGAGAAAACCGCAATCGAAGCGGCAGTGGTTGCCCTGGAAGCCGCCATTAAAGGCGACGACAAGGCTGCCATCGAAGCCAAGGTTGAGGAGCTGTCGAAAGTCTCCGCGCCAGTTGCTCAGAAAATGTACGCCGAACAAGGCCAGCCGGCTGACGGCGCTGCGCAACAAGCAGAGCCTGAAGCCAAGCACGACGATGTTGTCGATGCCGAGTTCGAAGAAGTTAAAGACGACCAGAAGAAGTAACTTGGTCGCCCGGTTGACCGCTCACAAGCGGTGACTGGTAGGATGTCGCCGCGCGGGAGCTTGCTCCCGCGTTGGCGTGTCTGGGGTATGCGAATTTTTACAGCATGCGACAACGCTCGGATGCTGGCGGTGTGAACGGGAATGCTCCTGCTTTCCGAATGACAGTCACCGCGTTTTTGGCCGGGTCCCTGGCTGAAAGCAGTAATGACCAGGATCGTTGAATTGACGTGAGTTGGGTCCGGGCCTGTATTGGGGCTCAACGAGTTTGGCAGGGTTCAGGAGGGCCAGGTCGAACGTCCTTAAGAGTGCAAAGACTTATGGCAAAGCGTGACTATTACGAAGTATTGGGTGTGGAGCGTGGCGCCAGCGAGGCGGAGCTGAAAAAGGCCTACCGTCGCCTGGCGATGAAGCACCACCCGGACCGTAATCCGGATAACAAAGAATCCGAAGAGATGTTCAAAGAGGCCAACGAGGCCTACGAATGCCTGTGTGATCCCAATAAGCGTGCAGCCTACGACCAGTATGGCCATGCCGGTGTCGACCCGAGCATGGGCGGCGGCGGTGCCGGTTTTGGTGGCCAGAACTTCTCCGATATTTTCGGCGACGTATTCAGCGACTTCTTCGGCGGTGGCCGTGGTGGTCAGCGTGGCGGCCCTCAGCGCGGCAGCGACCTGCGTTACACCCTGGAGCTGAACCTGGAAGAGGCCGTGCGCGGCACCAGTGTCAATATCCGTGTGCCGACGCTGGTTAACTGCAAGCCGTGCGATGGCTCCGGTGCGAAGAAAGGCTCCTCGCCGATCACGTGCCCGACCTGTGGCGGTATCGGGCAGGTGCGCATGCAGCAGGGCTTTTTCTCGGTGCAGCAAACCTGCCCGCGTTGCCATGGCCAGGGCAAGATCATTTCTGATCCGTGCGACTCCTGCCACGGCGAAGGCCGCGTCGAAGAGTACAAGACGCTGTCGGTGAAAGTGCCGGCGGGTGTGGATACCGGTGATCGTATTCGCCTGTCGGGCGAAGGCGAGGCGGGTGCCCAGGGCGGCCCTACGGGCGACCTGTACGTGGTGATCAATGTGCGTGAGCACTCGATCTTCCAGCGTGACGGCAAGCATTTGTTCTGCGAAGTGCCGATCAGTTTTGTTGATGCAGCACTGGGTGGCGAGCTGGAGATTCCGACGCTGGATGGTCGGGTCAAGCTCAAGATTCCCGAGGGGACTCAAACCGGCAAGCAGTTCCGCATTCGTGGCAAAGGCGTTGCGCCCGTGCGTGGTGGCGGTGCTGGCGACCTGATGTGTCGTGTGGCGGTTGAAACCCCCGTGAACCTGAATCGTCGTCAGCGTGAACTGCTGGAAGAGTTCCGCAGCTCGCTGGAAGGCGATGACTCGCACTCACCGAAGACCACAGGCTTCTTCGACGGTGTAAAACGCTTCTTCGGCGACCTGTAAGGATCTGAATATGCGACGTATAGCCGTAATGGGCGCTGCCGGGCGCATGGGTAAGACGCTGGTCGAGGCGGTGCAGCAACGCTCGCCGGCCTCCGGGCTGACGGCGGCGATTGTTCGCCCAGGCAGTACGTTGATCGGCGCGGACGCAGGTGAGTTGGCCTCATTGGGTCGCATCGGTGTTTCGCTGTCTGGCAACCTTGAGCAGGTGGCTGACGAATTCGACGTGCTGATCGACTTCACCCTGCCGGAAGTGATGCTGAAAAATCTGGCCTTCTGCCGCAAGGCAGGCAAGGCCATGGTGATCGGCACGACTGGTTTGAGTGCCGAGCAGAAGCAGTTGCTGGTGGAGGCGGGCAAGGATATTCCGATCGTCTTCGCGGCCAACTTCAGCGTGGGCGTAAACCTGTCGCTGAAATTGCTGGACCTGGCGGCGCGCGTGCTGGGTGATGAAGCAGATATCGAGATCATCGAGACCCACCATCGCCACAAGATCGACGCGCCTTCGGGCACGGCATTGCGCATGGGTGAAGCCATTGCGGATGCGCTGGGTCGCGATCTGTCGAAAGTGGCGGTTTACGGGCGTGAGGGCCATACCGGTGCTCGTGCGCGTGACACCATTGGTTTTGCCACTGTGCGCGGTGGTGATGTGGTCGGTGATCACACAGTGCTGTTTGCCACCGAAGGTGAGCGTCTGGAAATCACCCACAAGGCCTCCAGCCGCATGACCTTCGCCAAGGGCGCGGTGCGTGCTGCGCTCTGGTTGGAAGGGCGTGAGCCAGGCCTGTACGACATGCGTGACGTGCTGGATCTGCACTAAGCAGTAGCTAAAACGGGGGCTCAGGATTATCCTGTGGCCCCGTTTTTACCCGCTACGCGACGTCCTGTCGCATTCCCCTGCCTTTAAGGCTCATTAGCGGTGGACCAAAAAAGCCTTTTTCTGTAAGCTACAGCTTTAGTGTGTCCACTAAAAGCGCGCAGAATAATTCAGTGAAGAAGCGGGGTGACGTGTCCATACGTCACTCCGCTTTTTTACAACCTGCGATCGCCCTTTCAGGCTTTATTTACGGGAGGTCTTCTTGACTAAGCCAGCCATACTCGCCCTTGCTGATGGCAGCATTTTTCGCGGCGAAGCCATTGGAGCCGACGGTCAAACCGTTGGAGAGGTGGTGTTCAACACCGCCATGACCGGCTATCAGGAAATCCTTACCGATCCTTCCTACGCCCAACAGATCGTTACCCTGACCTATCCGCACATCGGCAACACCGGCACCACGCCGGAAGATGTCGAGTCTGATCGTGTCTGGTCGGCGGGCCTGGTGATTCGTGACCTGCCCCTGGTTGCGAGCAACTGGCGTAACACGATGTCGCTGTCCGATTACCTGAAAGCCAACAACGTTGTGGCGATCGCCGGTATCGATACGCGCCGCCTCACGCGCATCCTGCGTGAAAAAGGCTCGCAGAACGGCTGCATCATGGTCGGTGACAATATTTCCGAAGAGGCGGCGATTGCCGCAGCGCAAGGCTTCCCTGGCCTGAAGGGCATGGACCTGGCGAAAGTCGTCAGCGTCAAAGAGAAGTACGAGTGGCGTTCCACTGTGTGGGATCTGAAGACCGACAGCCACGCGACTATCGAGGCTGCCGATCTGCCTTACCACGTAGTCGCCTATGACTACGGCGTCAAGTACAACATCCTGCGCATGCTCGTCGAGCGCGGTTGCCGCGTGACCGTGGTGCCTGCGCAAACCCCTGCCAGCGATGTGCTCGCGATGCAGCCGGACGGTGTATTCCTGTCCAACGGCCCGGGTGACCCTGAGCCATGCGACTACGCTATCCAGGCCATCAAGGACGTGCTGGAGACCGACATTCCGGTGTTCGGTATCTGCCTTGGCCACCAACTGCTGGCTTTGGCCTCCGGCGCCAAGACCCTGAAAATGGGCCACGGCCACCACGGTGCCAACCACCCGGTACAAGATCTGGACACCGGTGTTGTGATGATCACCAGCCAGAACCACGGTTTTGCGGTGGATGAAGCCTCCTTGCCGAGCAATGTGCGCGCCATTCACAAGTCGCTGTTCGACGGTTCCCTGCAAGGCATCGAGCGCACCGACAAGAGCGCGTTCAGCTTCCAGGGCCACCCTGAAGCCAGCCCGGGCCCGAACGACGTAGCGCCGCTGTTCGACCGTTTCATCAATGAGATGGCCAAGCGACGCTGACTGAGTGGCCTGCGGGCGGCCCCGTATCGCGGTGGCCCCCGCAGGCTCTTCAAAGATTGTTCAAGACGGCTTGCCGACTGACCTGCGGATTTGAGTGACAAACCCATGCCAAAACGTACAGACATAAAAAGCATCCTGATTCTCGGCGCTGGCCCGATCGTGATCGGCCAGGCCTGCGAATTCGACTACTCCGGCGCCCAGGCCTGTAAAGCCCTGCGCGAGGAGGGCTACCGCGTCATCCTGGTGAACTCCAACCCGGCCACCATCATGACCGACCCGGCCATGGCCGACGCCACCTACATCGAGCCGATCAAGTGGCAGACCGTTGCCAAGATCATCGAGAAAGAGCGACCGGACGCGCTGCTGCCAACCATGGGCGGCCAGACCGCTCTGAACTGCGCCCTGGACCTGGAGCGCGAAGGCGTCCTGGAAAAGTTCGGCGTAGAGATGATCGGTGCCAATGCCGACACCATCGACAAGGCTGAAGACCGTTCGCGTTTCGACAAGGCCATGAAGTCGATCGGCCTGGCGTGCCCGCGTTCCGGTATCGCCCACAGCATGGAAGAAGCCAACGCGGTCCTCGAGACCCTGGGCTTCCCGTGCATTATCCGTCCGTCCTTCACCATGGGCGGCACCGGCGGCGGTATCGCTTACAACCGTGAAGAGTTTGAAGAAATCTGCGCTCGCGGCCTGGACCTGTCGCCGACCAAAGAGCTGCTGATCGACGAATCCCTGATCGGCTGGAAAGAATATGAGATGGAGGTTGTCCGCGATAAGAAGGACAACTGCATCATCGTCTGCTCCATCGAAAACTTCGACCCGATGGGCGTGCACACCGGTGACTCGATCACCGTGGCGCCAGCACAGACCCTGACCGACAAGGAATACCAGATCCTGCGTAACGCCTCCCTGGCGGTATTGCGCGAGATCGGCGTTGAAACCGGCGGTTCCAACGTTCAGTTCGGCATCTGCCCGGACACCGGCCGCATGGTCGTGATCGAGATGAACCCACGTGTATCGCGTTCTTCGGCACTGGCCTCGAAAGCGACTGGCTTCCCGATTGCGCGTATCGCTGCCAAGCTGGCTATCGGCTACACCTTGGACGAGCTGCAAAACGAAATCACCGGCGGCGCGATGCCGGCGTCTTTCGAGCCGTCTATCGACTACGTCGTGACCAAGCTGCCGCGCTTTGCCTTCGAGAAATTCGCCAAGGCGGATGCGCGCCTGACCACCCAGATGAAGTCGGTCGGTGAAGTCATGGCAATCGGCCGCACTTTCCAGGAATCCCTGCAGAAAGCCCTGCGCGGCCTGGAAGTGGGTGTTTGCGGCCTGGACG
The DNA here is from genome assembly GCF_002018845.1 of Pseudomonas sp. MF6394. Lineage (NCBI taxonomy): Bacteria > Pseudomonadati > Pseudomonadota > Gammaproteobacteria > Pseudomonadales > Pseudomonadaceae > Pseudomonas > Pseudomonas sp. MF6394. The sequence continues at coordinate 57,538 of NZ_MVOJ01000005.1, read as the reverse complement.
AGAAGCTCGACCTGAGCAACCCGGAAAGCATGAGCATCCTCAAGCGCGAGCTGACCGTGCCGGGCGCTGAGCGTATCTGGTACGTGGCGGACGCCTTCCGTGCCGGCCTGAGCGTCGAAGATATCTTCGGCATGAACATGATCGACCCGTGGTTCCTGGTGCAGATCGAAGATCTGATCAAGGAAGAAGAGAAGGTCAAGACGCTGGGTCTGTCGTCTATCGACCGCGACCTGATGTTCCGCCTCAAGCGCAAAGGTTTCTCCGACCAGCGTCTGGCCAAGCTGCTGGGTGTGACCGAGAAGAACCTGCGCACTCATCGCCACAAGCTGGATATCTTCCCGGTCTACAAGCGCGTTGACACCTGCGCCGCGGAATTCGCCACCGACACGGCCTACATGTACTCCACCTATGAGGAAGAGTGCGAAGCCGCGCCGACGGGCCGCGACAAGATCATCATCCTGGGTGGCGGTCCGAACCGTATCGGCCAGGGCATCGAGTTCGACTACTGCTGCGTACACGCCGCCCTCGCCCTGCGCGAAGACGGGTACGAGACCATCATGGTCAACTGCAACCCGGAAACGGTTTCCACTGACTACGACACTTCCGACCGCCTGTACTTCGAGCCGGTAACGCTGGAAGACGTCTTGGAAATCTGCCGCGTCGAGAAGCCTAAAGGCGTGATCGTCCAGTACGGCGGCCAGACCCCGCTGAAACTGGCGCGCGCCCTCGAAGCCGCCGGCGTGCCGATCATCGGTACCAGCCCGGATGCGATTGACCGTGCCGAAGACCGTGAGCGTTTCCAGCAAATGGTTGAGCGCCTGAACCTGCGTCAGCCGCCGAACGCCACCGTGCGCAGCGAAGACGAAGCCATCCGCGCGGCCAGCAAGATCGGCTACCCGTTGGTGGTGCGTCCGTCCTACGTACTGGGCGGCCGGGCGATGGAAATCGTCTACGAAGAAGAAGAACTCAAGCGCTACCTGCGTGATGCGGTGAAAGTCTCCAACGACAGCCCGGTGCTGCTGGACCACTTCCTCAACTGCGCCATCGAAATGGACGTGGATGCGGTCTGCGACGGCACGGATGTAGTCATCGGCGCCATCATGCAGCACATCGAACAAGCCGGCGTTCACTCCGGTGACTCGGCCTGCTCGCTGCCGCCGTACTCGCTGCCGGCGCACATTCAGGATGAGATGCGCGAACAGGTCAAGAAGATGGCCTTGGAATTGGGCGTTGTCGGCCTGATGAACGTACAGTTGGCGCTGCAAGGCGAAGATATCTACGTCATTGAAGTCAACCCGCGTGCTTCGCGTACCGTACCGTTTGTGTCCAAATGCATCGGTGTGTCCCTGGCCATGATCGCTGCGCGTGTGATGGCCGGTAAGACCCTGAAGGAAATCGGCTTTACCAAGGAAATCATTCCGAACTTCTACAGTGTGAAAGAGGCGGTGTTCCCATTCGCCAAGTTCCCTGGCGTGGACCCGATCCTGGGCCCAGAGATGAAGTCCACCGGTGAAGTGATGGGCGTGGGCGATACCTTCGGTGAGGCGTTCGCCAAGGCCCAGATGGGTGCCAGCGAAGTGCTGCCGACCGGCGGTACCGCGTTTATCAGCGTGCGTGATGACGACAAGCCACTGGTTGCAGGGGTCGCCCGCGATCTGATCAACTTGGGCTTTGAAGTCGTGGCTACCGCCGGGACCGCCAAGCTGATCGAAGCTGCCGGCCTGAAAGTACGCCGCGTGAACAAGGTGACGGAAGGCCGTCCGCACGTGGTCGACATGATCAAGAATGACGAAGTCACCCTGATCATCAATACCACCGAAGGTCGTCAGTCGATCGCGGACTCCTATTCCATTCGTCGTAATGCCTTGCAGCACAAGATTTACTGCACCACTACCATTGCTGCTGGCGAAGCTATCTGTGAAGCGCTCAAGTTCGGTCCGGAAAAGACCGTGCGTCGCTTGCAGGATCTACACGCAGGATTGAAGGCATGATCAAATACCCAATGACCGTCCAGGGCGCCAAGGCCTTGGAAGAGGAACACGCCCATCTGACCAAGGTCGTACGTCCAAAGCTGAGCCAGGACATCGGTACGGCCCGCGAGCTGGGTGACTTGAAGGAAAACGCTGAATACCACGCTGCTCGTGAGCAGCAGGGTATGGTCGAGGCGCGGATTCGTGACATCGAGGGCCGGATTCAGAATCAGGTCATCATTGATGTCACCTCCATCCCTCATACCGGTAAAGTGATTTTCGGCACCACTGTTGAGATCGCCAACGTCGAGACTGATGAGCGCGTTGTCTATCACATCGTGGGTGAAGATGAAGCTGACTTCAAACTCGGCAAGATCTCTGTTGGTTCGCCGCTGGCCCGCGCCTTGATTGCCAAGGAAGAGGGTGATGTGGTGGCCGTCAAGACGCCGGGTGGCGTGATCGAGTACGAGATTGTCGAAGTTCGTCACATCTGAAAGACGGCGCCCGCTGCGTGCGGGCGCCATGCTTTGGCAGCTCTCTCAGATGCTTTGGGTGGGCGGCCTATGGCTGTTGCATATTGGTGTATTGCCGGCGTTGGGCCTGATTGGCCTGGCGCCGCTGCTGATCGATGAGATCGACGGATTGCTGAGTGCGCTGCTGGTGAGTTTTGCGGCGGCGTGCGTGCTGCTTCAGGTGTTGGTGCTGGTCAAGGCTGAAGGCCTGAAGAGTTTGTGGCGGGATATTCGCGGGCAACTGCTGCTGATGGCGCTGTATGCATGCGCAATGTTTTGCGTGGTGCATGTGTGGCTGCCGCAAGCGTTGCGCTGGCAGTTATTCAGCTATCTTGTGCTAGGGTTCTCTGGCCTGGTGCTGGTTATGCAACCTGCGCCGGGATGGAGTGGCGGGGCGCGCGAAGCACGCCCTTGACCCTTTTCATCATTTGAAGCGATGAACGTTCGACAGTTGCTTGTTGACGCTGAAGTTCTTGCGATACAGCAGCGCCATCTTGCCGATGACCTGAACCAGGTCCGCTTTGCCGACCTTGCACAATTCTGCAACGGCGGCCAGGCGCGCTTCGCGATCAAGGATGTTGACCTTGATCTTGATCAGTTCGTGATCGTTCAGTGCGCGCTCGAATTCGGCTAGCACACCCTCAGTCAAACCGTTGTCTGCCACAATCAGAACTGGTTTCAGATGGTGGCCAATGGATTTGTACTGTTTCTTCTGCTCTTGAGTGAGCGGCATAATCTGACCCCTGCGTCTGATCTTGTAAAAAGCGGCGGCCAGTTTACCCGAGCGAGTCCGGGACCGCCCAGTTAATCACGACCCGTTTTATTTTTTCGAGGTGGCCCGTGGCCCGTTCCAAAACCAGCCTTAAGTGGCTACAAGAACATTTCAATGATCCTTACGTCAAAAAGGCGCAAAAGGACGGCTATCGTTCCCGTGCCAGCTACAAGCTGCTGGAGATCCAGGACAAGGACAAACTGATCCGTCCAGGCATGAGCGTTATCGATCTCGGCGCGGCCCCCGGTGGCTGGTCCCAGGTGACCAGTCGTCTGATTGGTGGGCAAGGTCGACTGATCGCTTCGGACATCCTCGAGATGGACAGCATCCCGGACGTGACCTTTGTTCACGGCGATTTTACCGAGGACAAAGTATTGGCCGAGATCCTGGAGGCCGTGGGAAATTCGCAGGTAGACCTTGTGATTTCCGACATGGCCCCCAATATGAGTGGATTACCGGCTGTTGATATGCCACGTGCCATGTTCCTGTGTGAACTGGCGCTGGATTTGGCGGGTCGGGTATTGCGTCCGGGTGGCGATTTCCTGGTGAAGGTCTTCCAGGGCGAAGGTTTCGACGAGTACCACAAGAACATTCGCAAGTTGTTCGACAAGGTGCAGACCCGCAAACCGGACTCTTCCCGTGACAGGTCCAGGGAGCAGTATCTGCTGTGCCGTGGCTACCGTGGCGTCGAAGGCGCGGCGAGTGAAGAGCGTTTTTGAGAAATTCGAGGGGGGCGATAGGTTTTTTTATATCGCTTTCGTCATGAAGCTTTACGAATATTGCGTAGTCAAAGTTTCACAAAGGGTTACAGACGGCGCCTGCCAGAGTTGTAGGTAATGTAGTAAGTTAGGCCGGTGAATATCATGCGAAGCGCGCGCCAGTAGCGGAGCTTGCTTCAGAGGGTAGTTAATTGAACGATATGGCAAAGAATCTGATCCTGTGGTTGATCATCGCGGCTGTCCTGGTGACGGTGATGAACAACTTCTCCAGCCCTAACGAGCCGCAGACCCTCAACTATTCCGACTTCATCCAGCAAGTTAAGGATGGCAAGGTCGAGCGCGTAGCGGTTGATGGCTACGTGATTACCGGTAAGCGCAACGATGGCGACAGCTTCAAGACCATTCGTCCTGCCATTCAGGACAACGGTCTCATCGGTGACCTGGTGGATAACAAGGTCGTTGTGGAAGGCAAGCAGCCTGAACAGCAAAGCATCTGGACCCAGCTCCTGGTGGCCAGCTTCCCGATCCTGGTGATTATCGCCGTGTTCATGTTCTTCATGCGCCAGATGCAAGGTGGTGCGGGAGGCAAGGGCGGGCCGATGAGCTTCGGCAAGAGCAAGGCACGCCTGCTCTCCGAAGACCAGGTAAAAACCACTTTGGCTGACGTTGCAGGTTGCGACGAAGCCAAGGAAGAAGTCGGCGAGTTGGTCGAGTTCCTGCGTGATCCGGGCAAATTCCAGCGTCTGGGTGGCCGTATCCCTCGCGGTGTGCTGATGGTGGGCCCACCGGGTACCGGTAAAACCTTGCTGGCCAAGGCGATTGCCGGCGAAGCCAAGGTGCCTTTCTTTACAATTTCCGGTTCTGACTTCGTCGAAATGTTTGTCGGCGTCGGCGCCAGCCGTGTTCGCGATATGTTCGAGCAGGCCAAGAAGCACGCGCCTTGCATCATCTTCATCGACGAAATCGATGCCGTTGGTCGCCATCGTGGCGCTGGCATGGGTGGCGGTCACGATGAGCGTGAGCAGACCCTCAACCAGTTGCTGGTAGAGATGGATGGTTTCGAGATGAATGACGGCATTATCGTCATCGCCGCAACCAACCGTCCCGACGTGCTGGACCCTGCGTTGCTGCGTCCGGGCCGTTTTGACCGCCAGGTTGTGGTCGGCCTGCCGGACATCCGTGGCCGTGAGCAGATCCTGAAAGTACACATGCGCAAGGTGCCGATGGGTGACGACGTGGCTCCGGCTGTGATCGCCCGTGGTACTCCCGGCTTCTCCGGTGCTGACCTGGCAAACCTGGTGAACGAGGCGTCGCTGTTCGCTGCCCGTACTGGCAAGCGCATCGTTGAGATGAAAGAGTTCGAGTTGGCGAAAGACAAGATCATGATGGGCGCCGAGCGCAAATCCATGGTCATGTCCGAGAAAGAGAAGCAGAACACCGCCTATCACGAGGCCGGTCACGCCATTGTAGGTCGTGTTGTGCCTGAGCATGACCCGGTCTACAAAGTGTCGATCATTCCCCGTGGCCGGGCACTCGGTGTGACCATGTTCCTGCCGGAAGAGGATCGTTACAGCCTCTCCAAGCGTGCGCTGATCAGCCAGATCTGCTCGCTGTATGGTGGCCGTATTGCTGAGGAAATGACCCTTGGCTTTGATGGTGTGACCACTGGCGCCTCCAATGACATCATGCGTGCCAGCCAGATTGCGCGAAACATGGTGACCAAGTGGGGCTTGTCGGAAAAACTCGGCCCATTGATGTACGCCGAAGAAGAAGGCGAAGTGTTTCTGGGTCGTGGTGGCGGTGGGCAAAGCGCCAGCTTCTCGGGTGAGACAGCCAAGCTGATCGACTCCGAAGTTCGCAGCATCATTGACCAGTGCTACGGCACGGCCAAGCAGATCCTGACTGACAACCGTGACAAGCTGGACGCCATGGCTGATGCGTTGATGAAGTACGAAACCATCGATGCCGACCAGATCGACGACATCATGGCGGGCCGTGCGCCGCGTGAGCCGCGCGACTGGGAAGGTGGTTCGGGTACTTCGGGCACTCCGCCTGTGGTGCAGAATGAGCGCCCTGAAACGCCTATCGGCGGCCCGGCAGCTGATCACTAAGGTTTGAAATGACTTCTGCTTTGTCCTCTACCCGGTTGCCTTGCGGCAACCGGGTTCTTGATTTGGCCCGGACGCATGTCATGGGCATCCTCAATGTAACCCCTGACTCCTTTTCCGATGGTGGCCGCTTCAGCCAGCTGGACGCCGCGTTGCACCACGCCGAGGCGATGGTGGCTGCCGGTGCGACGTTGATTGATGTGGGAGGGGAATCGACCCGCCCTGGCGCCCGCGTTGTTTCTCCATTGGAGGAGCTGGAGCGGGTGGCGCCGGTGGTTGAGCGCATTGCCCGTGAGCTGGATGTCATCATCTCGGTAGACACCTCCACCCCGGCAGTGATGCGCGAAACCGCGCGTCTCGGGGCTGGTTTGATCAATGATGTGCGTTCGCTTCAGCGCGACGGCGCCCTTGATGCGGCCGCTGCAACTGGCTTGCCCGTCTGCCTCATGCATATGCTGGGTGAGCCCGGCAACATGCAGGACAATCCGCATTACGACGACCTGGTTGGCGAGGTGAGTGGGTTTCTTGCTGAGAGGATTGCCCAGTGTGTGGCTGTGGGTATTGCGCCCGAACAGATCATCCTCGATCCGGGGTTTGGCTTTGCCAAGACCCTGCAACACAATCTAAGCCTGTTCAAACACATGGACGCCTTGCACGCCCTTGGTCGCCCGCTGTTGGTCGGCGTTTCGCGCAAGAGCATGATAGGGCTCGCCTTGAATCGCCCGGTCGGCGAACGCCTGTATGGCGGCCTGGCGCTTGCGGCGCTTGCTGTAACCAAGGGCGCACGTATTTTGCGTGTGCATGATGTCGCCGAAACGGTCGATGTGGTGCGCATGCTCGCTGCTGTAGAATCAGCCGAATAAGAATGATGGAGCACTTATGACTAAGAAATATTTTGGCACCGACGGCATTCGTGGTCGGGTCGGCGAATTCCCGATCACCCCTGATTTCATGCTCAAACTGGGTTGGGCGGCAGGCATGGCGTTCCGCAGCAAGGGCGCGTGTCGCATCCTGGTGGGCAAGGACACCCGTATTTCGGGCTACATGTTTGAATCCGCGCTGGAGGCCGGATTGTCCGCCGCCGGGGCCGACGTGATGCTGCTGGGCCCTATGCCTACGCCGGCAATCGCTTACCTGACGCGTACCTTCCACGCTGAAGCCGGTATTGTGATCAGCGCCTCCCACAATCCTCATGATGACAATGGCATCAAGTTTTTCTCGGGGCAGGGCACCAAGCTGCCTGACGAGATCGAGTTGATGATCGAAGAGCTGCTGGATGCGCCGATGACGGTGGTTGAGTCCAGCAAGCTGGGCAAGGTGTCGCGCATTAACGACGCGTCAGGCCGCTATATCGAATTCTGTAAAAGCAGTGTTCCGAGCAGCACCAATTTTGCAGGCTTGAAGATTGTTGTCGATTGCGCCCATGGTGCGACCTACAAGGTGGCGCCGAGCGTCTTCAAGGAGCTGGGTGCACAGGTCACCGTGCTGTCGGCTCAGCCTAACGGCTTGAACATCAACGACAATTGCGGCTCTACCCACATGGAGCAGTTGCAGGCTGCTGTGCTGGCTGAGCATGCGGACCTGGGCATCGCTTTTGACGGCGATGGCGACCGTGTGCTGATGGTGGATCACACCGGCACGATCGTGGATGGTGATGATCTGTTGTTCATCATTGCCCGTGACCTGCATGAGCGTAACAAGCTGCAAGGTGGCGTGGTCGGCACCCTGATGAGTAATCTCGGGCTGGAATTGGCGTTGGCAGAACTGGGGATTCCCTTTATTCGCGCCAATGTCGGTGACCGCTACGTGATCGCCGAGCTGCTGGAGCGTAACTGGTTGGTTGGCGGTGAGAATTCCGGTCATGTGGTCTGCTTCCAGCACACCACCACGGGTGACGCGATCATCGCCGCGCTACAGGTGCTGTTGGCCCTGCGTCGCCGCGAGGAGAGCCTGGCCCAGGCACGCCAAGCCCTGCGCAAGTGCCCGCAAGTGCTGCTCAATGTGCGTTTTGCCGGTGGCGAAAACCCCATCGAGCACCCTGCTGTCAAAGAGGCTTGCGAACGCGTGACCCAGGCAATGGCGGGGCGCGGGCGTGTGTTGCTGCGCAAGTCCGGCACAGAGCCGTTGGTGCGCGTGATGGTCGAAGGCGAGGACGAAACACAGGTTCGCGGCCATGCCGAAGACCTGGCAAAACTGGTAACTGAAGTTTGCGCCTGAATTCGGCTTGCCAGTGATGATGTGGTTGGGTAACATCTGCGCCCACTTTGACCGACGGGGTACAGCATGCGTCGCACTATGGTAGCTGGTAACTGGAAGATGCACGGTACCCGCGCCAGTGTCGCTGAGCTGATCAACGGCCTTCGTCACTTGGCCTTGCCTAGCGGTGTTGACGTTGCGGTGTTCCCGCCTTGCTTGCATATCAACCAAGTGGTTGATGGCTTGAAAGGCAAGTCGATTCAGGTCGGCGCGCAGAACTCTGCGGTAGAGCCGATGCAAGGTGCGTTGACCGGCGAGATTTCGCCGAGTCAGCTGGTTGATGCGGGTTGTTCCTATGTGCTTGTCGGGCACTCCGAGCGTCGCCAGATGATGGGCGAGCGGGATGGGACGCTCAACCGCAAGTTCGCCGCAGCACAGGCTTGTGGCTTGATTCCGGTGTTGTGCATTGGGGAGACCCTTGAGCAGCGCGAATCGGGCAAGACTCTTGAAGTTGTCTCGCGTCAGCTGGGCAGCATCATCGAGGAGCTGGGTGTAGGTGCATTTGCAAAAGCAGTTATTGCTTACGAGCCGGTCTGGGCCATTGGCACCGGGCTGACTGCTACACCGCAACAGGCGCAGGATGTGCACGCAGCCATCCGCGCGCAGTTGGCGGCAGAGAATTCTGAAGTCGCACAAGGTGTGCGGCTTCTATACGGCGGCAGCGTGAAGGCGGCCAATGCGGTCGAACTGTTCGGCATGCCGGATATCGATGGGGGGCTCATTGGTGGAGCTTCCCTGAATGCAGATGAGTTCGGTGCGATCTGTCGCGCCGCGGGAAACTGAAAAAATGCTGGAAACAGTCGTAGTCGTTTTTCATCTGTTGGCTGCCCTGAGCGTAGTTGCTCTGGTTTTGTTGCAACAGGGTAAAGGTGCGGATGCTGGTGCGTCTTTCGGTGCAGGTGCTTCAAATACTGTGTTCGGAAGCCAAGGTTCCTCTACCTTTCTTAGTAAGTTTACTGCTATACTTGCCGCAGGTTTCTTCATAACCAGCTTAGGGTTAGGTTACTTTGCTAAAGAGAAAGCTCATGTGCTGACTCAAGTAGGTTTACCAAACCCAGCAGTGTTGGAAGTTCCAAAAGCAAAACCGGCTTCTGATGATGTCCCGGTGCTTCAAGAGCAAAAGTCGGCTACTCCAGCGACTGACGTACCTCCAGCTCAAGAGCAGAAGTAAGAAGGGTTGTAAACGCTGTATTGCCGAGGTGGTGGAATTGGTAGACACGCAACCTTGAGGTGGTTGTGCCCATAGGGTGTAGGGGTTCGAGTCCCCTTCTCGGTACCAATTATCAGGAGAGCCCGCTGTTGCGGGCTTTCTTGTAGGTGGAAGGTTACATTGACCCTGCAAGGGATCGGTCGTATACTTCCGCCCCAGCTTTGTCGCGGGGTGGAGCAGTCTGGTAGCTCGTCGGGCTCATAACCCGAAGGTCGTCGGTTCAAATCCGGCCCCCGCAACCAGTTTTAGCGGAGCCCCTTTTAAGGGGCTTTTTGTTAGCTGGACACTTTCAACGCCGCTGTTCGACGGCGTTTCAAGGATGGGCGTTTCGCCCATTTTTTTATTTTGCACAGCATGCACATACATGCACGAGGGGGTTCAGGTGTCGAGCAAGCTAGAAGAGTTGCAGGCCTTGTTGGCCCCGGTGGTCGTGGCCCTAGGCTATGAATGCTGGGGTATTGAGTTTTCGGCTCAAGGTCGCCACTCAATGTTGCGCGTTTATATCGATAAAGAGGGCGGCGTGCTGGTGGACGATTGTGCCATTGTCAGCCGTCAGATCAGCGGTGTGCTGGATGTTGAAGATCCAATCTCCGTTGAATACACCCTTGAAGTTTCCTCGCCAGGCATGGAACGCCCACTGTTCACTATCGAGCAGTTTGCTAAATATGCCGGTGAACAAGTGAAGATCAAGCTGCGCTCCCCCTTTGAAGGGCGACGCAACTTTCAGGGCCTTCTGCGCGGTGTAGAAGAGCAGGATGTCGTGGTGCAGGTAGAAGACCATGAGTTCCTGTTGCCGATCGATATGATCGACAAGGCCAACATTATTCCCAGTTTTGACTGAGACGCGGATCCCGCGGATCCAATGGCTTGCGAAAGGCGAGGCGTACGATGAGCAAAGAAGTACTGCTGGTTGTTGAGTCGGTATCCAATGAAAAGGGTGTACCGGCAAGCGTGATTTTTGAAGCGTTGGAGCTGGCCCTGGCCACTGCTACCAAGAAACGTTTTGAAGACGAAGTAGATCTGCGTGTGGAAATCAACCGCCACACCGGTGCCTATGAGACTTTCCGTCGTTGGACGGTGGTCGAAGAGGACGATCTTGATGATCCGGCAATCGAAACCTGGCCAAGCAAGGTTGCGCAAACGCATCCGGGCGCTCAGGTTGGCGATGTTGTCGAAGAAAAGATCGAGTCGATCGAATTCGGCCGTATTGCTGCACAGACCGCCAAGCAGGTCATCGTGCAGAAGGTTCGCGAAGCCGAGCGCGCTCAAGTCGTTGACGCCTATCGCGAACGCCTGGGTGAAATCATCTCCGGCACCGTGAAAAAAGTTACCCGCGACAACGTGATCGTCGACCTGGGCAACAACGCCGAAGCGTTGCTGGCCCGCGAAGACATCATCTCTCGCGAAACCTTCCGTGTCGGCGTGCGCTTGCGTGCGCTGCTCAAGGAAATCCGCACCGAGAACCGCGGCCCACAGTTGATCCTGTCGCGGACCGCGCCGGAAATGCTGATCGAGCTGTTCCGTATCGAAGTGCCGGAAATCGCCGAAGGCCTGATCGAAGTGATGGCTGCGTCCCGTGACCCGGGTTCGCGTGCCAAGATCGCGGTCCGCTCCAAGGACAAACGCATCGACCCGCAAGGCGCTTGCATCGGTATGCGCGGTTCGCGCGTCCAGGCAGTGTCGGGCGAATTGGGCGGTGAGCGTGTGGACATCGTCCTGTGGGACGATAACCCGGCGCAGTTCGTGATCAACGCCATGTCGCCAGCTGAAGTGGCGGCAATTATCGTTGACGAAGATGCCCATGCAATGGACATCGCCGTTGGCGCAGACAATCTGGCTCAGGCCATTGGTCGTGGTGGTCAGAACGTGCGTCTGGCCAGCCAACTGACCGGTTGGACCCTGAACGTGATGACCGAATCGGACATCCAGGCTAAGCAGCAAGCTGAAACCGGTGACATCCTGCGCAACTTCATCGAAGAGTTGGAAGTCGATGAAGAACTGGCACAGGTACTGGTAGATGAAGGCTTCACCAGCCTGGAAGAGATTGCCTACGTACCGTTGGAAGAAATGCTCAACATCGACGGCTTTGACGAGGATATCGTCAACGAGCTCCGCGCTCGGGCCAAGGATCGTTTGTTGACTAAAGCCATCGCTACTGAGGAAAAGCTGGCAGACGCCCATCCGGCCGAAGACCTGCTCTCGCTTGAGGGTATGGACAAGGATTTGGCGATGGAACTGGCGGTGCGCGGCGTAATTACCCGCGAAGACCTGGCCGAGCAGTCTATTGACGATCTGCTCGACATCGACGGCATTGACGAAGATCGTGCCGGCAAGTTGATCATGGCCGCCCGAGCCCATTGGTTCGAGTAATTAGGCGCGGCCTGAGGAGAGAAGTGCATGACGCAAGTCACGGTGAAACAACTGGCCGATGAGGTCAAAACACCGGTAGAGCGCCTGTTGCAGCAGATGCGTGAGGCAGGTCTGCCGCACACCGCCGCCGATGAAGGTGTGAGCGATAGTGAGAAGCAGTCTTTGCTGACTCACTTGAAGAGCAGCCACAAGGCGAAAGTGGAAGAACCGCGCAAGATTACATTGCAGCGCAAAACCACCAGCACCCTGCGGGTTGCAGGTAGCAAGAGCATCAGCGTTGAAGTACGCAAGAAGAAAGTCTTCGTACAGCGCAGCCCGGAAGAAATCGAAGCCGAGCGCAAACGCGAGCTGGAAGAACGTCGCGCAGTAGAAAATGCTGCACGTCAGAAGGCTGAAGAAGAAGCCAAGCGTCGCGCCGAAGAAGAAGCGCGTCGCCAGCCTGCTGCTGCGCAACCTGCTGCCACTGACGCGGTCGCCGCCCCTGTTGAAGCTGTGCGTGAGGCTGTCCCGGCTGCCGCTGCACCTGCTCCTGCAGCAGATGCCCGCAAGCGCGACGAGCCTCGTCGTCCGGACAAACCACGTGCTGACGACAACAATCGTCGCGGTGGTGGTGGCGATGGCGAGCGTAAAAACGCTCCGCACCGCGCCTCGGTCAAAGAGAAAGCGCCTGCGCCACGCGTTGCCCCACGTACCACCGACGAAGAAAGCGATGGCTTCCGTCGTGGTGGTCGCGGCAAGGCCAAGCTGAAGAAGCGCAACGCCCACGGTTTCCAGAGCCCAACCGGCCCTGTCGTGCGTGAAGTGAAGATCGGCGAGACCATCACTGTGGGCGATCTGGCCCAGCAGATGTCGGTCAAGGCTGCTGAAATCATCAAGTTCATGTTCAAGCTGGGCACTCCAGCCACCATCAACCAGGTACTGGACCAGGAAACTGCCCAGTTGGTTGCTGAAGAGCTGGGCCACAAAGTGACTCTGGTCAGCGACACCGCCCTGGAAGATTCCCTGGCCGAGTCCCTGAAGTTTGAAGGTGAAGCGGTTTCCCGTGCGCCGGTTGTGACCGTAATGGGCCACGTTGACCACGGTAAGACTTCCCTGCTCGACTACATCCGTCGTGCCAAGGTTGCCGCAGGCGAAGCCGGTGGTATTACCCAGCACATCGGTGCATACCACGTTGAAACCGAGCGCGGCATGGTCACCTTCCTCGACACCCCAGGTCACGCCGCGTTTACCGCAATGCGTGCCCGTGGTGCCAAGGCGACCGACATCGTGATCCTGGTGGTTGCAGCGGACGACGGCGTAATGCCGCAGACCATTGAAGCTGTCCAGCACGCCAAGGCTGCCGGTGTTCCTCTGGTCGTTGCCGTGAACAAAATCGACAAGCCGGGCGCTGATCTCGATCGCATCCGTAGCGAACTGTCGGTTCACGGCGTGACGTCCGAGGAATGGGGTGGCGAGACGCCATTCGTATCGGTCTCGGCAAAAATGGGTACCGGCGTTGACGAACTGCTCGAAGCGGTCCTGTTGCAAGCCGAAGTCCTGGAACTGACCGCTACTCCATCGGCTCCTGGCCGTGGCGTCGTGGTTGAGTCCCGTCTCGACAAGGGCCGTGGCCCGGTTGCTACCGTGCTGGTTCAAGACGGTACCCTGCGCCAAGGCGACATGGTGCTGGTCGGTTCGAACTACGGCCGTGTACGTGCCATGCTCGACGAGAACGGCAAGCCAATCAAGGAAGCCGGTCCTGCCATCCCAGTCGAGATTCTCGGCCTGGACGGTACGCCGGATGCTGGCGACGAGATGAGCGTAGTGGCCGACGAGAAGAAAGCCCGTGAAGTGGCTCTGTTCCGTCAAGGCAAGTTCCGCGAGGTCAAGCTGGCCCGTGCTCACGCCGGCAAGCTGGAAAACATCTTCGAGAACATGGGCCAGGAAGAGAAGAAGACGCTTAACATCGTCCTCAAGTCTGACGTTCGTGGTTCCCTCGAAGCGTTGAACGGCGCCTTGAACGGCCTGGGTAACGACGAAGTGCAAGTGCGCGTTGTCGGTGGCGGTGTCGGTGGTATCACCGAATCCGACGCCAACCTGGCACTGGCTTCCAACGCTGTACTGTTCGGCTTCAACGTGCGTGCCGATGCTGGCGCTCGCAAGATCGTCGAGCAGGAAGGCCTGGACATGCGTTACTACAACGTCATCTACGACATCATCGAAGACGTCAAGAAAGCCCTTACCGGCATGCTTGGCAGCGACGTCCGGGAGAACATCCTGGGTATCGCCGAGGTGCGTGACGTGTTCCGCTCGCCGAAATTCGGTGCGATCGCCGGCTGTATGGTGGTTGAAGGCACTGTGTACCGTAACCGTCCAATCCGTGTACTGCGTGAAGACATCGTTATCTTCGAAGGCGAGCTGGAATCCCTGCGCCGCTTCAAGGATGACGCTGCCGAAGTACGTGCCGGCATGGAATGCGGTATCGGCGTCAAGAGCTACAACGACGTCAAGGTTGGCGACAAGATCGAAGTCTTCGAGAAGGTTCAGGTTGCTCGCAGCCTCTAACTCGCGCACTTCAGGAGCCGCGCAGCGTGTGGGCATGCAGATGCCCCGCGCAGCGTCAGGACTCTAAACGCAACGCCCGGTCTGGCTTTTGTCAGGCCGGGCGTTTGCCGCTTTCAGACCCCACGGGTTTCACCGTGTGGCAGTAACAGGTAACAAGACATGGCAAAAGAATACAGCCGTACCCAGCGTATCGGCGATCAGATGCAGCGTGAGCTGGCCCAACTGATCCGTCGCGAAGTCAAAGACCCACGCGTTGGCCTGGTCACCATTACCGCTGTTGAAGTGAGCCGTGACGTGGGTCACGCCAAGATCTTCATCACCGTGATGGGGCAGGACAGCAGCGAAGAAATCGCGCAAAGCATCAAGGTGCTCAACTCCGCCGCAGGTTTCCTGCGTATGCAGTTGGCCCGTGAAATGAAGCTGCGCAGCGTTCCGCAGTTGCACTTCCACTACGACGAAAGCGTCGTGCGTGGCGCGCACCTGTCGGCCCTGATCGAACGCGCCGTGGCTGAAGACAGCCAGCATCCGTCCACACCTGAAGACGCCAAGGAGTAAGCGGTGGCTCAGGTCAAACGTATCCGTCGCAACGTCAGTGGCATCATTCTGCTCGACAAACCCATTGGCTTTACCTCCAATGCCGCGTTGCAGAAGGTTCGCTGGCTGCTCAATGCCGAGAAGGCCGGGCATACCGGCAGCCTTGATCCATTGGCCACCGGTGTATTGCCGTTGTGCTTTGGCGAGGCCACCAAGTTTTCGCAATACCTGCTTGATTCCGACAAGGGTTACGAAACCCTGATGCAACTGGGCAAGACCACCACCACGGCAGATGCCGAAGGTGATGTTTTGCAGGTTCGCGACGTGACCGTTGGTCGTGCGGATATCGAAGCTGCCTTACCCGCTTTTCGTGGGCAAATCAGTCAGATACCGCCGATGTACTCGGCACTCAAACGTGATGGCCAGCCACTTTACAAGCTGGCACGTGCGGGCGAAGTAGTGGAGCGCGAACCGCGTTCTGTTACTATTGCGCGCTTGGAATTGCTCGCTTGCGAAGGCGACACTGCCCGTTTGGCCGTGGACTGCAGCAAAGGCACCTATATCCGTACCCTAGTGGAAGATATTGGTGAAAAGCTCGGTTGCGGCGCGTACGTTGCAGAACTGCGACGCACCCAGGCCGGGCCTTTCAGCCTGGCCCAGACGGTCACGCTGGAAGAGTTGGAAGCGGTACATGCCGAAGGCGGCAATGAAGCGGTTGATCGCTTCCTGATGCCATCGGACAGCGGTTTGCTCGATTGGCCGCTGCTGCACTTCTCGGAGCACAGCGCGTTCTACTGGCTCAACGGCCAGCCGGTACGCGCCCCGGATGCCCCGAAGTTCGGCATGGTGCGAGTACAGGATCATAACGGTCGCTTTATCGGTATCGGTGAAGTGAGCGAAGACGGGCGCATCGCGCCGCGTCGGCTGATTCGGTCAGAATGACCGAACGAGTGTGGCTGTTAACAGGCATGGTCACTACTCATTTTTAGATACAGGGATTTGTCCCTGGCCTGTTGAAACTGCCCTTTGGGTGGTTTCCTTAAAAAAAGGATTGCCTCATGGCTCTCGACGTTCAAGAAAAAGCACAAATCGTAGCTGACTATCAGCAAGCTGTTGGTGACACTGGTTCGCCAGAAGTGCAAGTTGCACTGCTGACCCACAACATCAACAAACTGCAAGGTCACTTCAAGGCCAACGGTAAAGACCACCACTCCCGTCGTGGTCTGATCCGCATGGTAAACCAGCGCCGTAAGCTGCTGGACTACCTGAAAGGCAAGGATCTGGGTCGTTATCAGACTCTGATCGGTCGCCTGGGTCTGCGTCGCTAATAAGCGATTGCGCTAGAGGTTGGTTGTCTGCCGCGTGTCATCGGGATTCCCGGTGGCCCGTGGTAGGCTCCCAGCCTCAAGTTTTATCTGGATATACGTTTTACCCTGGACGAGCGTCGGGCCGATTCCCGGCATTGCCCAAGAATTTCGCAAGAAGACAAGTTCCCCCAAGAGCCACAAAGAAGGTAGGACACCGTGAACCCGGTTATCAAAAAATTCCAGTTCGGTCAGTCGACCGTTACCCTCGAGACAGGCCGTATCGCCCGTCAAGCCTCCGGCGCAGTGCTGGTTACCGTTGACGACGACGTGACCGTATTGGTGACCGTTGTTGGCGCCAAGACCGCTGACCCGAGCAAGGGCTTCTTCCCTCTGTCCGTTCACTACCAGGAAAAAACTTACGCTGCCGGTAAGATCCCTGGCGGTTTCTTCAAGCGCGAAGGCCGTCCTTCCGAGAAAGAAACCCTGACTTCCCGACTGATCGACCGTCCGATCCGTCCGCTGTTCCCAGAAGGCTTCATGAACGAAGTGCAGGTTGTCTGCACCGTCGTTTCCACCAGCAAGAAGACCGATCCGGACATCGCTGCGATGATCGGTACCTCGGCCGCCCTGGCCATCTCCGGTATTCCTTTCGATGGCCCGATCGGCGCTGCCCGCGTTGCGTTCCACGAAAGCACCGGCTACCTGCTGAACCCGACTTACGAGCAACAGAAAGCCTCGAGCCTGGACATGGTCGTTGCCGGTACGTCCGAAGCCGTATTGATGGTTGAATCGGAAGCCAAAGAGCTGACCGAAGACCAGATGCTGGGTGCCGTACTGTTTGCTCACGACGAGTTCCAGGTTGTGATCAACGCGGTTAAAGAATTGGCTGCCGAAGCTGCCAAGCCGACCTGGACCTGGGCTGCTGCCCCGGAAGCCACCGAACTGCTGGGCGCTATCCGCTCCGAGTTCGGCGCTGCCATCTCCGACGCCTACACCATCACCGTCAAGGCTGACCGTTACGCTCGCCTGGGCGAGTTGAAAGACCAGGTTGTTGCCAAGCTGTCCGGTGAAGAAGGCCAGCCTTCTTCCAGCGAAGTCAAAGCGGCTTTCGGTGAGATCGAATACCGCACCGTTCGCGAAAACATCGTTAACGGCAAGCCACGTATCGACGGTCGCGACACCCGCACCGTACGCCCGCTGAACATCGAAGTCGGCGTACTGCCCAAGACCCACGGTTCGGCGCTGTTCACCCGTGGCGAAACCCAGGCCCTGGTGGTTGCGACCCTGGGTACTGCCCGTGACGCACAACTGCTGGACACCCTGGAAGGCGAGAAAAAAGACCCCTTCATGCTGCACTACAACTTCCCTCCGTTCTCGGTGGGCGAGTGTGGTCGTATGGGCGGTGCAGGTCGTCGCGAAATCGGTCACGGCCGTCTGGCTCGCCGTTCGGTTCAGGCCATGCTGCCTGCCGCTGACGTGTTCCCGTACACCATCCGTGTTGTATCGGAAATCACCGAGTCCAACGGTTCCAGCTCCATGGCTTCGGTCTGCGGTGCTTCCCTGGCACTGATGGACGCCGGTGTGCCAATGAAGGCACCGGTTGCCGGTATCGCCATGGGCCTGGTTAAAGAAGGCGAGAAGTTCGCCATCCTGACCGACATCCTGGGTGACGAAGACCACCTGGGCGACATGGACTTCAAAGTAGCCGGTACCGCTAAAGGTGTGACCGCGCTGCAGATGGACATCAAGATCAAGGGCATCACCGAAGAAATCATGGAAATCGCTCTGGGCCAAGCCCTGGAAGCGCGCCTGAACATCCTCGGCCAGATGAACCAGATCATTGGTCAGTCCCGCACCGAACTGTCGGAAAATGCTCCGACCATGATCGCGATGAAAATCGACACCGACAAAATCCGTGATGTCATCGGTAAAGGCGGCGCGACCATCCGTGCGATCTGTGAAGAAACCAAGGCTTCGATCGACATCGAAGACGACGGCTCGATCAAGATCTTCGGCGAAACCAAGGAAGCGGCTGAGGCAGCACGCCAGCGCGTCCTGGGTATCACCGCTGAGGCCGAGATCGGCAAGATCTACGTCGGCAAGGTTGAGCGCATCGTCGACTTCGGCGCGTTCGTCAACATCCTCCCAGGCAAAGACGGTCTGGTTCACATCTCCATGCTGAGCGATGCTCGCGTTGAGAAAGTGACCGACATTCTGAAAGAAGGCCAAGAAGTGGAAGTGCTGGTACTGGACGTGGACAACCGCGGCCGTATCAAGCTGTCCATCAAGGACGTTGCAGCAGCCAAGGCTTCGGGCGTTTAATCACCCGCAGGCTTTACGCTGAAAAAAGGACTCTTCGGAGTCCTTTTTTTATGGGCGCAAGAAAATGAAGCAGAATCAGCCGTTTAGCGCCGCCCAAAAGCCGCAACTTGCATGCAGGCACGATGAGCTTCATGCAAGTTGCACGATTTCGAAAATTCATGCTTTTCATAAGTCATTGTTTAATAAGGGATTTAACCTGTTCGGCGACTTGGCACACTGCCTGCAATATCCCTGGTAGCGCTGCAGCATGAAGGTTTACGCCTGCAGACTTTTAATAAAACAGGAGTTACTCGTATGAAGAAGTTCGCTCTCGCTACTGCTACCGCTCTGACCCTGGCCATGGGTGCTAACGTAGCCTTTGCTCAGACTTCCCAAGCCCCTATGACTTTGGCGGCTGGTGAAGCGACCAAGGCTAAGGAAAGCGTTTCGGATACTTGGATCACCACTAAAGTCAAAACTGACCTGCTGACCGAAAAAGGCATTCCAGGTTCGGACATCAAGGTTGAGACCAACAAAGGTGTGGTTTCCCTGTCCTCCGACGTCGCTATCTCGGATTCGCAGAAAGCTACTGCTGTAGCCATCACCAAGAAAATCAAAGGTGTGACTGCAGTTTCCGCTGACGGCCTGCTGGCTGGCGGTGCTACCAAAGCTGACGGCATCGACAAAACCAAAGGCGCTGCCCACGACGCTAAAGAGACCACCAGCGATACCTGGATCACTACCAAAGTGAAGGCTGACCTGGTAACTGAAAAAGGTATTCCAGGCACCGACATCAAGGTTGAAACCAACAAAGGTGTTGTATCCCTGTCGTCGCCTACCGCTGTGACTGCTGCGCAGAAAGCAACCGCTGTAGAGATCACCAAGAAAATCAAAGGCGTTAAAGCTGTATCGGCCGATGGCCTGAAAGCAGAGTAACGCTGAACGTTTCGTTTGAACTGAATAGCGGCGGCTTAGGGTGAGCTAGATATCCACCTGACGCACCTCTGGAGTTCATGCGACCGACCACACGGATGTGGTCATTACAGGCCCCGGCACTTGTGTCGGGGCCTGTTCTATTTCGGGTTGAAACAGAAATCAGGCCAAAAAAATGTGGGAGCTGCCTGCGATACGCATAGGTGTCTACACACCTTCGCAGCGACGCTGAACCTGTGGCGAGGGAGCTTGCTCCCGTGACGACCTACCAACCGACGCAGATGTGCCTGACACACCACGATCCAAATGTGGGAGCTGGCTTGCCTGCGATGGCGGCCTGACAGCCGACGCCCAGCTACCTGACACCCCAACGATCCTACTGTGGGAGCGGGCTTGCTCGCGAAGGCGGCCTGGCAGTCAACACAGTTGGATTGTGTATATATCCATTGCTGCGGTAACGGCTGCTTAGGGTTCCGCTCTGACAGCGGCTCACTTTTGAAAGGCGCAAAAGTAAGCAAAACGCTCTTGCCCCACCACTCGGCACCTCGCTTGGGCTCGGTGTGCCCGAACGCAGGCTTGAATCCGTGGGCCGCCGCCACGCGCCATCCATGGCGCGGGGCGGCTAACCCGGCGTCCTGCCGGGTTACCCACGAATTCAAGCCTGCGTTCGGCCAGCGTGGTTTAACGGGGCGCCTAAGATCAAAAGCCAGATCAAGATCACAAGCAGAGCAAGAGCAAGAGCAAGAGCGGCTCGCTTCGCATCGTGGTTACCGTCGGCTGCTACAACCTACAAAATTGTGTAGATACTTATGCTGCGATGCGGGCACCTCGGTCATTCAGTTGCACCGAGGTGATGCTATCGCAGGCAAGCCAGCTTCCACGTTAGGTTGGGGGTGCTTAGAAGTTACTCAGCATCCAGGTGCATAGGAGTGATCACTCGGCCGTCTTTCTCGGCCTGCCCCAACTGCGCATCGATGAAGTACACGCGGTCATCTTCCAGCTGGCCCTTGTCTACCAGGTAATCCTTGATGGTGCTGGCTCGGTCCTGCCCCAACTGGCGCAGTAGCACGTCACTGCCACTCCAGAACTTGATCACCCCGTCCTTGAGCTTCGCCGAGCGCTCGTCGCTGCCCAGGTCTTTCCATTCGGCCGGTGGTTGCTGTTTGAGACGGGTGCGGTAGATGCCTTCCAGCAAGGGGGCTTTTTCCTTCTCTGGCACTTCAAGCAACGAGGCCTGGGCCGGGACTTTGTCGCCACGGCGCTGGAGGATCTTGTAATAGTTGTATTGGTATTCGCGTTCCAGTCGCTGTGCGGCCAGGAACGGCCCGTCGCTGCTGGCAGCGGCCGTGCCTTCAATTTCCAGGCGCAGGGCAGGGCGTTCTTTCAGCGCCTTGGCCAGGGTGTTCAGAGCGCCTTCGGCGTCTTTGTTCAGCTCACTGGAGCCTGCGGCGAACGACACATTGCCCAAGTCTTCAGAGCCGCCACCGGTGACCAGCCCGCCAATGAACTTGAAGGGCGCTGTTGCCGCGCGCACCACGAGGTTACGCAGGGTCTGCCACACAATCGGCATCACGCTGAATTGCGGGTTGTTCAGGTCGCCGCTTACCGGCAGTTCGATGGAGATCTTGCCGTCGGAGTCCTTGAGCAGGGCGACAGCCAGGCGAATCGGTAAGTCCACGGCATCGGAGCTGTCGACTTTTTCACCCAATTGCAGTTGCTCGACCACCACTTTGTTTTCAGCCTTCAACTGGCCTTTGGTGATCACGTAGTGCAGATCGAGATTCAGGCGGCCCTTGCGGATGCGAAAGCCTGCGAACTTGCCCGAGTAAGGTGTCAGGTTGGTCAACTCGACACGCTTGAAGCTGGTGGCGATGTCCAATGCGGCCATCGGGTCAAACGGGTTCACGCTGCCTTTGATCGTCACTGGCGCGTAACGGTCCACCTTGCCCTTGATGTCGACGCTGGCCGGTTTGGCCTGGCGGCTATCGATGGTGCCAATCTGGCCGTTGAGCTGTTGAATCGCGGTGGCAAAGTTGGGTGTGAGGCTAAAGTCGGCAAAGTTGGCCGAACCGTCGTTGATCGCGATCTGGCCGATATGAATGCCCAAGGGCTTGTCGTTACTGGCGGCAGGTTTGGCGGCCGACTTGCTGCTGCTGTCGGCGGGCTGCGGGATCAGCAGGTCGTCGATGTTGGTGGGGCGATCTTCGTTGATCATGAAGCGCGCATACGGCTGCAACAAGTTGACCTTGTCGATCGACAGGCTTTGGCCGTGCTGGTAATTCACGCCTTCGAGCACCAGGCGTTGCCATTTTAGGAAGTCGCGGGTCTTGAGGGTGTCCAGGGTATGCAACTGGTCAACCTGAGCGCGGCCGGTGACCTGAAGGGCCAGTGGCTCGGTGCTTTTGAGGTTCACGTCCAGGTTGCTGCCCAGCATGCCGCTGCGCAATTCCAGGCGAATAAACGGGCTGATATAAGCCTGGGCGACCCGCAGGTCGATGTCCTGGGTGTTCACTTTCAGCTTGGCGCTGACGGGGTTGAGGTTGACCTCGCCGGTTGCCTGGATCTTGCCTTGTTTGCCCAGGCCGGTGTCGATCTTCAAGGCAAAGGGGCTCTGGTTGAGGCTGTCGAAGTTCTGTACGTCGACATTCAACGGGCCCAGTTCCAGCGCGACCG
Source organism: Pseudomonas sp. MF6394 (assembly GCF_002018845.1). Taxonomy (NCBI): domain Bacteria; kingdom Pseudomonadati; phylum Pseudomonadota; class Gammaproteobacteria; order Pseudomonadales; family Pseudomonadaceae; genus Pseudomonas; species Pseudomonas sp. MF6394. Next base: position 35,329 of record NZ_MVOJ01000005.1, on the reverse strand, counting down.
CAGGTTTTACCTGGCGGTCTGCCAGGTGCACCTGATAGTTACGCAGTTGCACATCCTTGAGCAGCACTTGCCACGGCTTGCTCGGTGCCGCCGGTTGCGCCGAAGGCGCGTCGGCAGCGGCTGGCTCCGGTGCCTTGGCCGGTTTGCTCGGTTGGCTGGCGAACAGTTTCTGCCAATCCAGTTGACCATCGGCCTCACGGGCGGCCCAGGTTTCCAGCTTGTTGCTGCGGATCTTGCCGACAATGACCTGCTGCTTGGCCAGGTCTACCGTGGTTTCGCTGACGTCCAGGCGTTCCAGGCGCGCCAGTGGCCGGCCATCGGGGGCCTTGATAGCGAAGGGGGCGATACTGGCGGCGGTGTTGGTCAGGTTCAGCTCGGTCTCTTTGGCCAGGCTGAATTTGTAGTCAGTGCTGAAGTTGAGCACCCCGTCTTCCAGCACCAGTGGCAGGGCGTCACGCACATACGGCCACCACGCTTTCATCTTGCCGTCGGTAACCTTCAAGGTGCCTTCGGAGGTGATCGGTACCAGGCTGAAGTTGCCTTTCCAGTCGATCTGACCCCCTTCGGGGCCAGCGGCGACCAGGGTCATGTCGGCATTGTCGTCGGGCAAGGTGCTGAGGTTTTTCAGCTCGAAGTCGAGTTCGTCGTAGAGGAATTCGATGGGTTCGCTGGGGCGCAGGTCCTGGAAATGCACGTTACCACCGGCCAGCTTGATGCTGTCGATACGCAGTGGGAACGGCTTGGCATCAGGATCGGCCGGGGTTGGCTCGCTCGGTGGCAGTTTGAACAGCTGCGCCAGGTTCAGTTGGCCGGACTTGTCGAACAGCAGTTCGGTCTTGGGCTTGTCCAGTTGCACATCGGCCAGGTGCAGGGCGCGGGTCCAGAGGCTGTCGATCTGCAGGTTGGCGTAGAGGCGTTCGAAACCCACTTGCTCTTTGCCCGGCTCACCAATCTTCAGGCCCCACAGCGTCAGTTCCAGGCTGAAGGGGTTGAGCTCGATACGCTCGATTCGCGCCGGCACTGTGGCGTAGTTGGCCAACTGTTGGTTGGCAATGCGAAGGGCGATGCCGGGTAATATCAGAAAGCCCAGCAAGCTGTACAAAGCAAGGGCGGTCAACAAGGCGCCTACGGCGCGGATCAATCCTTTGGGCATGGGTGAACGCCATCTATGTCGAACAAGAGTGCCTTGGAGTATGGCACGGGAATTCGGTTCCGAAGAACCGTGGGCGCTGGGAAACTTCCTACAAATGCAGGATCAGGGTCTTCAGCGGAGGCTGTTGGTCCCTGGAAGGAAAGTCGGCCCCAGGTGTCATCACTTGCCACTCGCGCACCGGGCGCCCGGCTTTTTCCGCGCAGCGCAGCACCTGCTCACGCCAGTCCTCCATGCTGACCTTTGCCAAGTTGTTGCAGCAAATCAGCACGCCATTGTTGGCGGTGGCCAGCAGTGCGGGTTTGAGCAGGCTTTGATAGTCGCGCAACAAATCGACGGTGCCGAAAGCGCTCTTGGCCCAGGCGGGAGGATCGAGCAGTACCAGGTCGTACTGGCGCTGCTCCAGGCGTGGATAGCTCGGCAGTTTCTGCCCGCGCCGCTGGGTGATGGGCAGGCCCGCCAGTTGACGAATCGCCGGGAAGTAATCGGACTGCACAAACTCCATGCTCGGCAACTGCGGGTTGAGCTGGCCGTTTTCACGCCCCACCGCCAGGTTGCCCTCGGCAAAATCCAGGTTGCACACCTCGCGTGCGCCGCCTGCTGCAGCGCTCAAACCGACGCCGCAGGTATAGGCGAACAGGTTCAGCACGCTTTTGCCGGCGCTGTGGTCCTTGACCCAGCCCCGGGTGTTACGCAGGTCTAGGAACAGCAGCGGGTCTTGCCCGGCGTGGCGCCCACGCACACGGTAATTGAGGCCCCACTCGTGGCCTACCAGGTCTTCCAAAGCGCCAGGCTCGGCGCGGTACACCGTGTCTTCGCGGTCGATACGCGAGTTGCCGCGGGCACGGTCGTTGTACACCAGCAACAATTCCAGGCCCATGTATTGGTTGATCAATTGGTGCAGGTCCAGCAGGTCTGCCGTTTCCAGGGACTGGTGGAAGCTTTGTACCAGCAATTGCGGGCCGTAGCGGTCGATGGTCAAGCCACCAGCGCCTTCCTGGCTGCCGTGGAATAGCCGATAGCAGTCCGTACCCTGAGCGTGCAGCGTGTTGATCAGGTCTTGGCGGTGATCGAGGGCGGCGCGCAGCGCCTGATTCAAGGGAGTCATGGAGCGCGCCTTGCTTGCAGATGAATAAGAAAAAGGGGGCGCGAAGTTTAACAGCTAACCCCGGCCTGCACAGGCCGGGGATTATCCTGGCGCTACCGGTTGAGGCGTTTGTCGATCAAACCGTCCACCACGCTGGGGTCGGCCAGGGTCGAGGTGTCGCCCAGGCTGTCCAGTTCGTTGCAGGCGATCTTGCGCAAGATACGCCGCATGATCTTGCCAGAGCGGGTTTTCGGCAGGGCAGGCGCCCATTGGATCAGTTCCGGTTTGGCGAAGCTGCCAATCTCCTTGCTGACCAACTCCAGCAGGTGCTTTTTCAACGCGTCGCTGGGTTCGACGCCATTCATGGGGGTGACAAACGCGTAAATGCCCTGGCCTTTGACGTCGTGGGGATAGCCCACCACAGCGGCTTCGGCGACCTGGTCATGCAGCACCAGGGCACTTTCCACCTCGGCGGTGCCGATGCGATGGCCCGAGACGTTGATCACATCGTCGATGCGCCCGGTGATCCAGTAGTCGCCGTCTTCATCGCGCCGTGCGCCATCCCCGGTGAAGTAGTAGCCGGGGTAGGGCTTGAAGTAGGTGTCGATCATGCGCTGCGGGTCGCCGTAGACGCTGCGAATCTGCCCCGGCCAGCTGGCCTTGATCGCCAGGACGCCACTGCCGGCGCCACTGATTTCCTTGCCCTGTTCATCGAGCAACACCGGTTGTACGCCGAACATGGGCTGTGTCGCGCAGCCCGGTTTGATGCGCTGGGCGCTGACCAGCGGGCTGAGCATGATGCCGCCGGTTTCGGTCTGCCACCAGGTATCGACAATCGGGCAGCGCTGTTCGCCGACGGCGTTGAAATACCAGTCCCAGGCTTCCGGGTTGATCGGCTCACCTACGCTGCCCAGCAGGCGCAGACTGGTGCGGGATGTGCTCTGCAACGGGCCGTGGCCTTCACGCATCAGGGCGCGCAGGGCGGTGGGCGCGGTGTAGAAGATATTCACCTGGTGTTTATCGATGACCTGCCAGAAACGCGAACTGTCCGGATAACTTGGCACGCCTTCGAACATCAGCGAGGTGGCGCCATTGGCCAGCGGGCCATAGACGATATAGCTGTGCCCGGTGACCCAGCCCACGTCGGCGGTGCACCAGAACACTTCACCCTCTTGGTAGTCGAGCACGTATTTGAAGGTCATCGCCGCTTGCAGCAGGTAGCCAGCGGTGGTGTGCAGCACGCCTTTGGGTTTGCCGGTGCTGCCGGAGGTATAGAGGATGAACAGCGGGTCTTCGGCGTCCATCGGCTCGGGTGGGCAGTTGTCGCTGGCGGCGTCCAGGGCGGCTTGGTACTTGAGGTCGCGGCCTTCGTGCCAAGTCACGCTCGCTCCGGTGCGCTCCACCACCAGTACCGTGCTGACATTCGGGCAACTGGCCAGGGCTTTGTCGACGTTCTGTTTCAGCGCCACGGGTTTGCCACCGCGTACGCCTTCGTCGGCGGTGATCACGGTGCGGCAATCGGCGTCGAGAATGCGGTCGCGCAGGGCGTCAGGAGAGAAACCCCCGAACACCACCGAGTGCACCGCCCCTATTCGCGTGCAGGCCAGCATGGCGTAGGCCGCTTCGGGGATCATCGGCATGTAGATGCACACGCGATCGCCTTTGCTCACGCCACGGCTTTTCAAGACGTTGGCCAGGCGGCTGACGTTTTGGTGCAGTTGACGGTAAGTAATCGTGCAGGATTTTGACGGATCATCGCCTTCCCAGATGAAGGCCGGCTGATCGGCGCGCTGCGCCAGGTGGCGGTCGATGCAGTTGTAGCTGACATTCAACTGACCACCGGCAAACCATTGGGCGGCACCGGTGTGGATGTCTGACTGCTGGACGCTGTGCCAGGGTTTTATCCAGTCGAGAAAGCCCTTGGCCTGTTCGGCCCAGAAGGTGTCTGGCTGCTCGATAGATTGGCGATAGAGGCGCTGGTAGTCCTCTTGACTGAGTTGCGCAGCCCGGCGGACGGCATCGGCGGTGGGAAAGGTGCTGATATCGAACATGAGCGCTCCTTATTCTTGTTTTTGCGACAAGTCATAAAGATGCACCCTGAGGCGGGAGGGTTCAAGGCCAACGTCCAAACCGACGTTGGCCTTGAATGCACGGCTTCAGCCGCGGTGACGACCACGGAAGTAGTTGATCAGGCCCTGGGTCGAAGCATCTTCGGCCAAGGTTTCTTCGGCGCCGGTCAGGCGGTTGTACACGCCTTTGCCCAGCTCTTTGCCCAGTTCAACGCCCCATTGGTCGAAGGCATTGATGCCCCACACCACGCTCTGCACGAACACCTTGTGTTCATACATCGCCACCAATGCGCCCAGGCGACGCGGGCTGATGCGCTCGACCACGAGGGTGTTGCTCGGACGGTTGCCCGGGATCACCTTGTGCGGTGCCAGCTTCTGTACTTCGGCTTCCGGCAGGCCCTTCTCACGCAGCTCGGCTTCGGCCTCGCTGCGGGTCTTGCCGAGCATCAGCGCCTGGCTCTGGGACAGGCAGTTGGCGTACAGCCACTGATGGTGGTCGGACACCGGGTTGAAGCTGACGATCGGTACGATGAAGTCGGCCGGGATCAGCTGAGTCCCTTGGTGCAGCAACTGATGGTAAGCGTGCTGGCCGTTGCAGCCCACGCCGCCCCAGATCACCGGGCCGGTATCGGTGGACACGGGCGTGCCGTCCTGGCGCACACTCTTGCCGTTGGACTCCATATCCAGCTGTTGCAAATGCTTGGTGATGTTACGCAGGTAATGGTCGTACGGCAGGATCGCATGGCTCTGCGCACCCCAGAAGTTGCCGTACCACACGCCCAGCAAGCCCAGCAGCACGGGCATGTTGGCTTCGAACGGTGCGTTCAGGAAGTGCTGGTCCATGGTGTAGGCACCCGACAGCAGTTCCTTGAAGTTGGACATGCCGATGGCCAAAGCAATTGGCAAGCCGATGGCCGACCACAGCGAGTAGCGCCCACCGACCCAGTCCCACATTGGGAAAATGTTCTCTTCGCGGATACCGAACGCCACGGCCGCGGCATTGTTGCTCGAGACGGCGATGAAGTGGCGATACAGCTCGGCTTCCGAACCCCCCTGGGCCAGGTACCAGGCGCGGGCGGCCTGGGCGTTTTTCAGGGTTTCCAGGGTGTTGAAGGATTTGGACGAGACGATAAACAGCGTGGTCTCGGCGCGCAGCTTCATGGTCAGTTCGTGGAACTCGCTGCCGTCGATGTTCGCCAGGTAGTGGCAACGCACGCCTTTGTGGGCATAGGACAGCAAGGCCTCGGAGACCAGCTCCGGGCCGAGGAACGAGCCACCGATGCCAATGTTCACCACGTCGGTGATCGGCTTCTCGGTGTAGCCACGCCATAGGCCGTCGTGGATACGGCCGACCAGGTCAGTGATCTGGTTTAGCACTTTGTGCACGTCCGGCATGATGTTCACGCCGTTGACCGACAGCTTGTCGCCCACCGGGCGGCGCAGGGCGGTGTGCAGGGCAGGGCGGCCCTCCGAGGAGTTGACCGGTTCGCCAGCGTACTGCGCGTCGATCGCCGCCTTGAGATTGACTTCCTTGGCCAGGCCCACCAGCAGGTCGCGGGTTTCGCTGGTGATCAGGTTTTTCGAGTAATCGAGGAAAAGTCCGCAGCTGCTCAAGGTGAACTGGGAAAAACGCTGAGGATCGGCATTGAACGCCTCGCGCATGCTGAAATCCTGCATGGCTTGGCGATGTTGAACAAGCGCTTGCCAGGCGGGCAGCGCGGTAACGTCATGAGGGGTGCGGTAGTACGCCATCGCTGCGGGTTTCCTTTTTATTACGGGGACTGCCTTTAGGACACTTCAAAGCCCGGAACATCCAGTCTTATCGCAAGGACTGGGTTCCAGACAGCGCTAACCATAGCGCAGGGCAGTTACATTAAACCTAGCGTGTGGATATGTCTTGGCTTTGTCTGCGCTGTGGCCGGTACTTTTTTATACCGGCACAGCCGTCGGGGCAACAGGTTGAGGGTAAAGCGGGGTCAGGCGAGGTTCAGGTGCAGGTTATCGATCAGACGTGTAGCCCCCAGGTAAGCGGCGACCAGGATCACCACATCACGATCTTCAGCCGTGGCCGGGCGCAGATGCACGCCTTGGCGCACTTCCAGGTAGTCCATGCGCAGCCCTGCGGCTTCAATCTGCTGGATGTGCTCGGCGCGAAGCCTGGCGAAATCATGATCGCCGCCTTTGATGGCCGTGGCGATCTGGCTGAGCGCGCGGTACAGCACTGGCGCGACCGCCCGTTGCTCCTCGCTGAGGTAACCGTTGCGTGATGACAGCGCGAGGCCGTCCTCGGCGCGCACGGTGGGCTCGCCGATGATCTGGATCGGCATGTTCAGGTCGCGGACCATGGCGCGGATCACCGCCAACTGCTGGTAGTCCTTCTGGCCAAATACGGCCATGTCCGGTTGGACCATGTTGAACAGCTTGCTGACCACCGTGGCCACGCCTTCGAAGTGCCCTGGGCGGCTGGCACCGCACAAGCCTTCAGACAGTTGTGGCACGCTGACACGGGTCTGGCCGTTCATGCCATCGGGGTACATTTCCTCCACCGTGGGCGCAAACAGCAGGTTGCAACCGGCCTGCAGGAGTTTTTCCTGGTCGGCGGCCAATGTGCGCGGGTATTTGTCCAGGTCTTCGCCAGCGCCGAATTGCAGCGGGTTGACGAAAATGCTCGCCACCACGAAATCGGCTTGCTGCGCGGCCTTGGTCACCAGGGTGGCGTGGCCGCTGTGCAGGTTGCCCATGGTGGGCACAAAGCCGATGCGTTTGCCGGCGCTGCGGGCGTGGGTTACGGCAGCCCGCAGTTCGCGGACGGTTTTTACGGTGTTCATGCCGAGAACCCGTGTTCAATACCTGGGAACGTCACGTTTTTGACTTCGCTGACGTAGGCGCTCAGGGCGGCGTGGATGCTGTCCTGGCCGGCCATGAAGTTCTTCACGAACTTAGGCACGTGGCCGGTGATCGACAGGCCGAGCATATCGTGCAGGACCAGCACCTGGCCGTCGGTGGCTGCACCTGCGCCAATCCCGATCACGGGCACTTTGACTGCCTGGGTGATTTCGGCAGCCAGTTCGCTCGGCACGCACTCCAGCAGAATCATCGCCGCACCGGCTTGTTCCAGGGCGATGGCATCGGCGCGCATTTGGCGGGCCTGGGCTTCATTGCGGCCCTGGACCTTGTAGCCACCGAGGATATTGACCGACTGCGGCGTCAGGCCCATGTGTGCGCACACTGGCACGCCGCGTTCGGCCAGCAGCCGGATCGACTCGGCCAGCCACACGGCACCTTCGACTTTGATCATGTGTGCGCCGGCCTGCATCAGCTTGCCGGCGTTCAGGAAGGTTTGCTCAAGGGTGGCGTAACCCATGAACGGCAGGTCGGCGATGATAAAGGCGCCATCGTTGCCACGCTTGACGCTGGCGGTGTGGTAGGCCAGTTCATCGGTGGTTACGGGCAGCGTGCTGTCATTCCCTTGAAGAACCATGCCCAGGGAGTCGCCCACCAGCAGCACTTCGACGCCAGCCTGGCAGCTGGCGTGGGCGAAAGTGGCGTCATAGCAGGTCAGCATGGTGATTTTTTCACCTTTGAGCTTGAGGCTCTGCAAGGTGGTCAGGGTAATGTCTGGCATGAAAAGGGTCCTCGTTCAGGCGCTTGGAAACAGCGAGTAACGCGCGTGAGTCTTCGTTTATACAGGCGCACTGTCTTGAAAGCAGTGCTTATAAGGCCTGGATTGCGCCCTGTCGCGCCGGGTTGGCGGCAGCGGGACGCCTATAGTCGTGAGGAGGACACGGGAAGTCAATTGGATGTGTTACCGCATTGTTACGATGGCGGTGTTACCGCTGTTACTGAAGCGATTGCGCAACGTGCGCGGTATTACGGCAGAGAAGATCAAAGGTGGGAGCTGGCTTGCCTGCGATGGCATCCACTCGGTGTGGCTGATACACCGAGTCGCTTGCATCGCAGGCAAGCCAGCTCCCACATTGACCGAGTCATTCTTGCGGGAGGCGTTCCAGGCCGACGAACGGGCAAGCGGTGAGCAGGTCGCTCAAACGCTGGCCGTCAGGCAGCTGCAGGTCGGCTGGCGCTAGCTCAGCCAACGGATACAGCACAAACGCGCGCAGATGCATCTGGTAGTGCGGCACCTTCAGGCGCGGCCCGTCGATCAGGCGATCACCGAACAGCAGGATATCCAGGTCCAAGGTGCGTGGGCCCCAGCGTTCCAGGCGTTCGCGGCCCTGATCGTTCTCGATGGCTTGCAGCGCATTGAGCAGGTCCATTGGCGCCAAGTGACTGTCCAACGCCGCAACGGCGTTGGTGTAACGCGGTTGGCCTGGCAGCAATGAATCGCTTTGATAGAAGGCGGACACACCGGCGAGCTGGGTGCCAGGCAGTTGCGCCAGCGCCTCGATCGCGCTGCGCAATTGTTGGTGCGGGGCAGCCAGGTTGCTGCCCATGCCGATGTAGATACGTTCCACGTTTATTCGCCCGCAGCGCCCGAGGCATCGGCACTGCTGCGTTTACGCTTGGTGCCGCTGCGGCGACGCTTTTTCGGGCCTTCGCCGGCGCTATCGCCTTTGCTGCCCAGTTCACGAATCATTTCGCGGCGCTGGCTGTCATTGGCGTCCTGATAGTCGGTCCACCATTCACCCAGGCCATCGGTCTGCTCGCCCGCGCTTTCACGCAGCAGCAGGAAGTCGTAGCCGGCACGGAAGCGCGGGTTGTCCAGCAACAGATCGGCGCGCTTGCCGCTGCGGCGTGGCAGGCGCTCCTGCATGTCCCAGATTTCGCGGATCGGCATGGTGAAACGTTTGGGGATAGCGATGCGTTGGCACTGTTCGGCGATCAACTCGTGAGCCGCTTCCTGCATGGCCGGGATCGGCGGCATGCCACGGTCCTGCAAGCGCAGTACGCGTTTGGGCAGGGCCGGCCACAACAAGGCGGCAAACAAGAACGCCGGGGTCACCGGTTTGTTCTGCTTGATGCGCAGGTCGGTGTTGATCAAGGCTTCGCTGATCAAAGTGTGGGTGTACGTTGGGTTGTACTCCAAGGCCTCGGCGCTGGCCGGGAACAATGGGTCGAACAACTGCAGGTCCACCAGCATTTCAAAGGTGTCGGCGGCGTAGCCCGACAGGAACAGCTTGAGCACTTCTTCAAACAGGCGTGCCGAGGGGATTTCCCGCAGCATCGGCGCCAGTTCGCGAATCGGCGCGGCGGTGTGCTTTTCGATGCCAAAGTTGAGCTTGGCGGCGAATCGCACGGCGCGCAGCATGCGCACCGGATCTTCCTGGTAGCGCTGCGTTGGGTCGCCGATCAGGCGGATCAGGTTGTTGCGAATGTCGTGTACGCCGTTGGCGTAATCGAGGATGCGCTCGCTGACCGGGTCGTAATACAAGGCGTTGATGGTGAAGTCGCGGCGTTGCGCGTCCTCTTCCAAAGTGCCATAGACGTTATCGCGCAGGATGCGCCCGCTCTCGTTGCGGGAAGACTGGTTGGTGTCTTCCTCTTCATCGTTTTGCGGGTGACCGGCGCGGAAGGTCGCGACCTCGATGATTTCGCGACCAAAGTGGATATGCACCAGCTTGAAGCGCCGGCCGATGATTCGTGCATTACGAAACTCGGCGCGCACTTGTTCAGGCGTGGCGCTGGTGGCGACGTCGAAATCCTTGGGCGTGATGTTGAGCAACATGTCGCGTACGCAGCCACCCACCAGGTAGGCCTGGTAGCCGGCGTTCTGCAAACGTTCGACGATGTTCACTGCATAACGGCTGAATTGAGCGCGCTGCAGCGAATGCTGGCTGCTATTGAGCACTTCAGGCGTGCTGCGTTTGTGTTGCGTTCGACGCAAGGGAGAACGGAATGACTGGAACAACTTCTTCAGCATGGGATGCACTGTTTGAAGGAATGTTCGGCCATAACGAAGAATGACCGCATGATGGGCGGGGATTCTAGCATTTAGTCGGGGGATGGTGTAGGAACAAGCTAAAGGCATTGCGCCATAAGCGTTTGAAGGTCAAATCCCGGAAACTACAAGGGGAGCCGAAGCTCCCCCAGAAGTAGTTGCGTGCTCTATTTTTATTATTGATGTCGGGCTTCTTGTTTTTGTTGATCGCCCTCGCCATGAAGCTTCACCTTCATGACACTCCCAATCGGGAGTCAAGAGCAAACGGATTGCTTTGGTCGCTGTGTTGCTGATCTACGATCCAACCAGTTCAGGCTCTGCCTTAGGGCAGTTTTTGTTGTTCTCGGCCTGGTTGCGGGGCAAGCCCCAAATGCAACGCCTCTCCAAAAGAATCAGTTAGCTGCGCCTCCGCCGTGTTGTTTTTGTTATGCGTGAGTCGATTCGTCTTATTTTTATTGTCTTGTACAAAGCTTGTTATTGTTTTTGTACTAAGCATATAGCAGGGTGCGTGCCAACTTTTGCGCCGACCAGCAAAACCGGGGGGTTGGGCTGGTTTCGCCGGTTTGAGGGCCAAAAAAAAGCCGGGGCTTCGTTACCGTAAGCCCCGGCTTTTGTTACGTGAAAAGTCAGCGGTAACAGTTTTTTCACATCAACAGGTGTTACCTGTGGGGCTGCGCCCTCAGCTTTCGCTGGCCACCCCGGTCTTGCGCCGTGGAATGCCCAGGCGCTGGCGCCGTTCCCACAGGCATTTGCGACTCACGCCCAGCTTGCGTGCCAGCTCGGTCTCGGTCATGTGGTCCTGATGCTCGAGCACGAAGTGCTGGAAGTAGTCTTCCAATGACAAATCTTCCGTCGGTTCATGGCTGGTATTGCTGGCTCCGCCCTGCTGCGGGGCCAGGCCGATGAAGTCGTCGTCATCCAGGTCACTGAGTTCGATGTCGATGCCCAGCAACTCGGCGGAAATCTCCGGGCTCTCGGACAGGATCACGGCGCGCTCGACGGCGTTCTCCAGCTCACGCACGTTCCCTGGCCACGAGTAGTGACGGATCGCCTGCTCGGCGTCCGCGGCAAACTTCAGGTCGGTGCGCTCAATGCGCGCGCCTTGACGCAACAGGAACGCGTTGGCGATTTCGTTTACGTCGGCGCCACGCTCGCGCAGGGCCGGCAGTTTGAGCGCGATGACATGCAGGCGGTAATACAAGTCCTCACGGAACTGACCGATCTTGGCCAGGCTCTTGAGGTCTCGGTGTGTCGCTGCGATCAATCGAACATCGACCTTCTGCGATTGCACCGAACCGACGCGGCGAATTTCGCCTTCCTGCAGCACGCGCAGCAACCGCGCCTGGGCTTCCAGGGGCAGCTCGCCAATTTCATCGAGGAATAAAGTGCCGCCGTCCGCGGCTTCCACCAGGCCCGCACGCCCGGCGCTGGCGCCGGTGAACGCGCCTTTCTCGTGGCCGAACAACTCGGATTCGATCAGGGATTCGGGGATCGCCGCGCAGTTCACCGAGATCATCGGTGCTTTGGCACGCTTGGACAGGTTGTGCAGGGCGCGGGCCACCAGTTCTTTACCGGTGCCCGACTCGCCCTGGATCAATACATTGGAGTCGGTCGGCGCCACTTTGCGGATCTTGCTGTACAAGTCCTGCATCGGTGGGCAGGAGCCGATGATGCCGATCTCGCCGTTGCTGTTGTCGACACCCGGTTTTTCGCCAGCGCTGGCCTTGCCGGTGGGGCGTTGCTCGGCAGGCGCGCTGCTGGCCGACACACGGTCGCGCAGGATGCGCGCCACGGCCTGGAGCATCTCATCGTGATCGAAAGGCTTGGCGATGTAGTCCACCGCGCCCATCTTCATCGAGTCCACCGCCGAACGCAGGCTGGCGTAGCTGGTCATGATCAGCACCGGGGTGCCCTGGCCCAGCTTGATCAGCTCGGTGCCCGGTGCGCCGGGCAGGCGCAGGTCGCTGACAATCAGGTCGAACGTGGGAATGCTGAATCGCTCTTGGGCTTCCTGCACCGAGCCGGCTTCGCTGACCTGGTACTGATTACGTTCAAGCAGGCGTCGCAAGGCAGAGCGGATAATGGTTTCGTCTTCGACGATCAAAATGTGCGGCATTGATTCAATTCTCTCGACGGTCTCAGTTCACAGCGGACGTCGCTTCGACATGACGCGGCAAGGTCACCCGGATACGGGTGCCGCGTTGGCTTTGTGTGTCAGCCGGGCTGTCGATGGTGATTTGTCCATAATGCTCTTCAACGATGGAATAGACCAGTGCAAGGCCCAGACCGGTACCTTCACCGGGGTCCTTGGTGGTGAAGAAGGGTTCGAACAATCGGTCCATGATGTTCTGTGGAATGCCGCTGCCTTCGTCTTCCACGATCAGGTCGACCGTGTGCTCGAAAGCCTCGCTCTTGACGCGTACAGCACTGCCAGCCGGCGACGCGTCGCGGGCGTTGGACAGCAGGTTGATCAGCACCTGGGCCAGGCGTTGTGAGTCGCCATCGACCCAATGGTCCGGATCGCACAGGTTAAAGAACTGTACTTCGAAATTGCGCCGGTTCAAGGCCAACAGCCCAATGGCATCCTGCGCCACTTCGGCCAGGCACACCGCTTCGTCCTGATTCTGATGGGCGCCGGAGTGGGCAAAGCTCATCAGCGACTGGACGATGCGTGAAACCCGCTTGGTCTGTTCAAGGATTTGCCCGCTGATTTCGGTGATTTCCCCGTCTTCTTCGCGCTCTTCGCGCAGGTTTTGCGCCAGGCAGGCGATACCGGTGATCGGGTTGCCGATTTCATGGGCCACGCCGGCCGCCAGGCGCCCAATGCTGGCCAGGCGTTCGGAGTGCACCAGCTTGTCTTCGAGCATCTGTGTATCGGTCAAATCTTCTACCAGCAGCACCAGGCCGCTGTTACCCGGCGCCAAGGGTTCATCGATGGCGGCTTTGTGCAAGTTGAGCCAGCGGGTCTGGCCGTCGAGGGCCAAGTGTTGCTTGTGCAAGTGCTCGTCCGGCAGGTTGATGAAGCCTTGCAGCAGCTCTTTCCATGGATCGCCCAGGGTGTTGAGGCGTGAACCCACAACCCGTTGGGCGGCGATACCGGTGAGTTCTTCCATGGCCTTGTTCCACATCAGGATTTCCTGGTCCTTGGCCAGGGAGCACACGCCCATCGGCAGCTCCTGCAGAGTCTGGCGGTGATAACGGCGCAGGGCGTCGAGTTCGGCGGCCAGGCCTGTGAGGCGTGAGTGGTAATCCTCCAGCCGGCTTTCGATGAAATGGATGTCTTCGGTAACGTAGTTTTCGCCACCGGCCTTATAGGGCAGGAAGGTTTCCACCATGTCCTGGGACACGCTCGGCCCCATCAACCCGGACAGGTTGGCCTCGATACGGTCACGCAGGCGGCGCAGGGCATAGGGCCGGCGCTCGTCAAACGGCAGATAGAGGTCGCGCAGCGCCTGTTCGACTTCCTTTTGTGCGGCCTTGGCGCCCAGGGGCTTGGCCAGTTGCGTGGCGAACTCCTGGGGCGAGGCCGCATGCAGTTCGCGGCGTTGCGGGCGGCGCACGTTGTCCACCGCGCAGGCTTCGGCGGCGCTGGTTTCTTCGGCGCTGGCGTTGGTGAACAGCGAGATCAGGGTAAACATCAGTACGTTGGCGGCCAGCGAGGCGATGGCGGCCATGTGCCAACTGGTGTCGTCCAGCACGTAGATCATGTTCAGCAACGGGATATAGAAGCCCTGCAGGTTGCCGACCAGCGGTAGCAGCATGGTCACGGTCCACACCAGGATCCCGGCCAGCAGCCCAGCAATAAAGCCACGTCGATTGGCGGTCGGCCAGTACAGCACCGACAACACGCCCGGCAGGAACTGCAAGGTGGCGACAAACGCGACAATGCCCAGGTTGGCCAGGTCTTGCCCGGCGCCCAGCAGCAGATAAAACGCGTAGCCGGCCATGATGATCGCGACGATCAGCGCACGCCGGGTCCATTTCAACCAACGGTAGATATTGCCCTCCGCCGGCGGCTGGTACAGCGGCAGTACCAAGTGGTTGAGCGCCATGCCCGAGAGTGCCAGGGTGGTGACGATGATCAACCCGCTGGCTGCCGACAACCCCCCGACATACGCCAGCAGCGCCAGGGCTGGGCTGTTGGCGGCAATACCGATGCCCAGGGTGAAATACTCGGGGTTGGTGGTGGCCCCCAGTTTCAGGCCGGCCCACAGGATCAGCGGCACCGCCAGGCTCATCAGCAACAGGAACAGCGGCAAGCCCCAGCTGGCGCTGACCAGCGAGCGCGGGTTGAGGTTCTCGGTGAAGGTCATGTGGTACATGTGCGGCATCACGATCGCCGAGGCGAAGAACACCAGCAGCAGCGTACGCCATGGGCCTTCCTGCAAGGGGGTATGCAAGGCGGCGAGGGCGGTCTGGTTTTGCAGCAGCCACAGCTCCAGCTGTTGCGGCCCGTCGAACACGCCGTAAAGCGCATAAAGGCCGACGCCGCCGATGGCGATCAGCTTGATGACCGACTCAAAGGCAATCGCAAACACCAGGCCCTGGTGTTTCTCACGGGTGGCGATATGGCGAGACCCAAAGAAGATGGTGAACAAGGTGATCAGTGCGCAGAACGCCAGGGCAACCCGATGCTGCACGGGCTCGCGGGTCAGGATGCTGATGGAGTCGGCCACCGCCTGGATCTGCAGGGCCAGCAGGGGCAGCACGCCGATCAGCATGAAGATGGTGGTCAGCGCGCCGGCCCAGGTGCTGCGAAAGCGAAAGGCAAACAGGTCGGCCAGGGAAGACAGCTGGTACGTCCGGGTGATTTTCAGGATCGGGTATAGCAGCACCGGTGCCAGCAGGAACGCGCCCGACACCCCAAGATAACTGGAGAGAAAGCCGTAGCCGTACTGATAGGCCAACCCCACCGTGCCGTAGAACGCCCAGGCACTGGCGTACACGCCCAAGGATAGGGTGTAGGTCAACGGATGGCGAATGATCGCCCGCGGAATCATTCCGCGCTCACTGATCCAGGCCACGCCGAATAACGCAGCCAGGTAGGCGGCGCTGATCAGCAGCATCTGGGTGAGACTAAAGCTCATCGGCATCTTTTTGGCTCTGCAGGATGAAGGTCACGACGATCAGGATCAGCCATAGCAGATAAGGGCGATACCAGGCGCCCGTGGCGTCGATCCACCAATCCATGATGGCGGGGGAGAACAGGTAGATCCCGACGACCAGCAGCAGGACCAAACGATAGATGTACATGTTGGCCTCTGATTAAAAATCTGCCGCGATGTTAACGGATGGCTGGCAACCTGCAAGCGCCTTCAACTCAATTGCGCTTCGGCCAGGGTCAGTGTGCGCGGGATGCGGGTGGCGTCCCAGTGCGCAATGCCCCAATCCAGCAGTTCTCGGGGGCTGGCGTACAGCAGTTGCGCGTCGGGCTGTTGGCCAAGGGCGCGCAGTGCTCTGAGCAGCAAAGGCGTGGCCTGGTCGGCTGTCAACGGTGGAGAGCGGTAGGACTTGCCCAGTTTGTTGCCGTCCGGCTGCACGATCAGCGGAACATGCAGGTAACGGGGTTGGCGCAGGCCGAGCAGCTCTTGCAAATAAAGCTGGCGCGGCGTGGAATCGAGCAGGTCGGCGCCGCGCACGATATCGGTGACCCCTTGCCAGGCGTCGTCGAGCACCACCGCCAGTTGGTAGGCGTAGAGGCCGTCGCGGCGACGGATGATGAAGTCGCCGGCATCGCGGCCCAGATGCTGCCGGAACTCGCCCTGCACACGGTCGGTAAAATGGTATTCCAGCTCGGGCACGCGCAGGCGGATGGCGGCGTCTTGCTGGTTGTGGCCGGCATTGCGGCACAAGCCTGGGTAAATCCCGTTGTAGGGCTCCAACTGCTTGCGCGAGCAGGTGCAGGCGTAGGCCAGGCCGTGGTTGAACATATCGTTCAGCACTTTGGCGTAGGCATCATGCCGCTCGCTCTGGCGAACCAGTTCGCCATCCCATTCAAAGCCGTAGCTTTCCAGCGCATGCAGAATCGCCGCCTGGGCGCCGGGCTCTTCACGGGGAGGGTCGAGGTCTTCCATGCGCATCAACCAACGGCCCTGGTGGGCGCGTGCATCGAGGTAGGAGGCGAGGGCGGCAACCAGGGAGCCAAAGTGCAAATGGCCGCTGGGCGTGGGGGCGAAGCGCCCGATATAAGTAGAGGCTGTCATGGCCCGGATACTACTGCATAACCGGTAAACGCCAGAAACAAAAATGGAGCGTTCGCACGCTCCATTCGTTCAGATCGGCAGGGTTACTTGCCGACCTGTTTTTCCTTGATTTCAGCCAAGGTCTTGCAGTCTACGCACAGGTCCGCGGTTGGGCGGGCTTCCAGTCGGCGAATACCGATTTCGACGCCGCAGGATTCGCACCAGCCGTATTCTTCGTCTTTGATCAGTTGCAGGGTCTTGTCGATCTTCTTGATCAACTTGCGCTCGCGGTCGCGGGCGCGCAGTTCGAGGGCGAACTCTTCTTCCTGGCTGGCACGATCGGCCGGGTCAGGGAAGTTGGCCGCTTCATCCTTCATATGGTCAACCGTACGGTCGACTTCCTGCATCAAGTCCTGTTTCCACTTGTTGAGGATCTTGGTGAAGTGGTCGCGCATGGGCTCGCCCATGTACTCCTCGCCCTTTTTTTCGACATAGGGTTCGAAGCCGCCGAGGCCTTGAGTATGCTGTTGCTTTGCTTGGGTGGACATGAATAGACCGCCTCTCACTCTTCTAATCCATTGCGCAGGATTGCAACGTCACCGACACCTGCCGGCCCTGCGGCTGCAAGCGGGCGAACTTACCAGATAGATTCAGGGTGCGCTACTCCCGGTTGTCGAGGTCCAGGGCAAAGGGGATGCAAACCGCAGCAGCCCGCCATGACTGGGTATGTATCGCCTCGAATGTTGATTTTAGCTGTTTTACGAGCGCGCGCAGGGTGCACTTGCAGCCCCAATCAGGCAATAGAGCATGTTTTACCGTGAGGGTTCGGTAGAATCCAGATTTTGTCCTCACCGTCTAAGGAAGGCTAATGGCTCAGCCCTACAGTGCGCGCAGTCGCGCCATCGAACCTTTTCATGTCATGGCGTTACTGGCGCGTGCCAATGAGCTGCAGGCCGCCGGTCACGACGTGATCCATCTGGAAATCGGCGAGCCGGATTTCACCACCGCCGAGCCGATCATCCAGGCCGGTCAAGCCGCGTTAGCAAACGGTAAAACCCGCTACACCGCCGCCCGCGGCCTGCCCGAGTTGCGCGAAGCCATCAGCGGTTTCTACCAGCAACGCTACGGTTTGAGCATCGACCCGCAGCGTATTCTGATCACCCCCGGTGGCTCCGGCGCGTTATTGCTGGCCAGCAGTTTGCTGGTGGATCCGGGTAAGCATTGGCTGCTGGCGGACCCAGGCTACCCCTGCAACCGACACTTCCTGCGCCTTGTGGAAGGCGCGGCGCAGTTGGTGCCGGTCGGCCCGGACGTACGCTACCAGTTGACCGCTGACCTGGTGGCCAGGCATTGGGACCAGGACAGTGTTGGCGCACTGGTGGCATCGCCGGCCAACCCCACCGGCACGATCCTCACCCGGGACGAGTTGGCTGGGCTGTCGGGCGCCATCAAGGCGCGCAACGGGCACCTGGTGGTCGACGAGATTTATCACGGCCTCACCTACGGCACGGACGCCGCCAGCGTGCTGGAAGTCGATGACGACGCCTTTGTCTTGAATAGTTTTTCTAAGTATTTCGGCATGACCGGCTGGCGCCTCGGTTGGCTGGTGGCGCCGCCTGAAGCGGTGGGTGAACTGGAGAAATTGGCGCAGAACCTCTACATCAGTGCGCCAAGCATGGCTCAGCATGCCGCGTTGGCCTGTTTCACCCCGCAAACCCTGGAGATCCTGGAGCAGCGCCGTGCCGAGTTTGGCCGCCGTCGTGACTTCCTGCTGCCCGCCCTGCGTGAGCTTGGGTTCGGTATCGCGGTGGAACCCGAAGGTGCCTTCTATCTGTATGCCGATATCAGCGCGTTCGGCGGCGATGCCTTCGCGTTTTGCCGGCATTTCCTCGAAACCGAGCATGTGGCCTTTACGCCCGGGTTGGATTTCGGTCGCTACCAGGCGGGCCATCACGTGCGGTTTGCCTACACGCAAAACCTCGATCGGCTGCAAGAAGCGGTGGAGCGGATCGCCCGTGGTTTGCGGAGCTGGCAAGGCTGATGCGTTTTAATCCTCCTCTTGAAGAAGGGCGGCTGATCCGCCGCTACAAGCGCTTTCTCACCGATATCGAAACCGTTACCGGCGAGTTGCTCACCATTCACTGCCCTAACACCGGTTCGATGCTCAACTGCATGGTCGAAGGTGGCCAGGTCTGGTTCAGCCGTTCCACGGACCCCAAGCGCAAGTTGCCGGGCACCTGGGAGATTGCCGAAACGCCTCAGGGCCGGCTGGCGTGTGTCAACACCGCGCGTGCCAATCAGTTGGTGGAAGAAGCTTTGCTGGCCGGTGTGATCACTGAGCTCAACGGCTTTACTGCGTTGAAGCGTGAGGTGCCTTATGGCCAGGAGAAAAGCCGCATCGACTTTCGCCTGGATTACCCCCAAGGCGCTGCGTTTGTCGAGGTCAAAAGCGTCACCTTGGGCTTTGATGGCAGCTCGGTGGCGGCTTTCCCCGATGCGGTGACCCAGCGCGGTGCCAAGCATTTGCGTGAGCTGGCCCACCTGGCGCGCGACGGTATACGGGCCGTGCAGTTGTATTGCGTGAACCTGTCGGGGATCGACGCGGTGCGCCCAGCGGTGGAAATCGACGCCGGTTATGCGGCAGCGCTACGTGAGGCCAAGGCTGCAGGTGTAGAGGTGTTGGCCTATGGCGTACGGGTCACGCCGCAGGAGATTTACGTCGAACGTCGGCTGAAGGTGCTGCTGGGTGACTAGAGATCGACCCACAATCCCTGTTCGTCTTCGCGGCCCGGCAGGGCGGTGAGGCTTTGGCCTGCGCAAGGCCCGGCGATGCACTCGCCGCTTTCAATCAGGAACAACGCGCCATGGGTGGCGCATTGGATCAGGCTGGCGCTTTCATCGAGGAAGCGATCTGGCTGCCATTCCAGCGGGATGCCGCGATGGGGGCAGCGGTTGAGATAAAAGTAAGCAATACCGTCCCGGCGCACTGCCAACAGCTTGCGGCCATCGATATCAAAACCGCGGCTGCTGTTGGGGGCGAGGTCGCCTGAGGCGCAGAGAAACTTCATTTCAATCCTTAAGTGCCTTGACGTGCAAATGCAAACAATTATCAAATGCCTGCTTCGCCCGTCAGCTGACTGGGTGCTCAATACGATGTATGGCAGCGGTTATCTGTCACATCAATGAGTGCTTGAGTGGCCCTGCCCTAGGAAGGAAACCCTGTTATGCGCTTGAGTACCAGCGCTATTGCGCTTGTTGCCTCACTGCTGATCAACCCTGGGGCGCACGCCTCTGAACTGCCGCAACGCTGGGTCAGTGCCGGCGGGGCGCTGTCGGAATGGGTGACGGCCCTGGGCGGAGAGTCGAAGTTGGTGGGGGTGGACACCACCAGTCAACATCCTGCGTCGCTCAAAGCCTTGCCGAGCATTGGTTACCAGCGGCAGTTGTCGGCCGAAGGCATTCTCAGCCTGCGCCCGCAAATCCTCGTGGGCACGGAGGAAATGGGGCCACCGCCGGTGCTGGCGCAGATTCGCAGTGCCGGGGTGCAGGTGGAGATGTTCTCGGCCCAGCCTGACTTGCCCACGCTCAAAGGCAACCTTGAACACTTGGGGAAACTGCTCGGCAGTGAGGCCCAGGCCAGTGCGTTGTTTGCCGGGTATGAGCAGGCGCTGGCGCAGCAAAAAAAGTGGGTGGCCAAGGCCCAGGCTACACAGAAGGCTCCAGGCGTGTTGTTGCTGCTCGGTCATGCCGGTGGCAAGCCGCTGATCGCGGGCAAGGACACGGCCGCTGATTGGATGTTGCAGCAGGCTGGGGGGCGTAATCTCGCCACGCATGTGGGCTATAAACCGTTTTCCGTCGAATCGCTGGCGGGTTTGAGCCCTGAGGTGCTGGTGTTTGCCGATCGCGCGCTGACCGGTGACGCGGCGCGCGCAGCCTTGTTCAAGGAAAATCCGATTCTTGCCTCTACGCCGGCAGCCAAGAGCGGCCGCGTCTTTGAGCTGGACGCGACCTTGCTGGTAGGTGGCCTGGGGCCTAGATTGCCGCAAAGCCTGGAGAAACTGTCTGCCGGTTTTTATCCGTCCCAGCCTAAGCCTGCTCCATGACCACTCTGGTTAAGCCAAAAACGCTGTTTATCGGGCTGTCGCTGCTGTGTGTATTAGCGATCTGGCTTTCATTGGCACTGGGGCCGGTCAGCCTGCCGTTAGTGGACACGCTCAGGGCTGCGCTAAAACTGATGGGCGTACCGATTGAGGCCCAGGGTTTGGAGCAGGCCGAGTTGATCCTGGGGCAGATTCGCCTGCCGCGGACCCTATTGGGGCTGGCGGTCGGCGGTGTGCTGGCATTGTCGGGTGTGGCGATGCAGGGGTTGTTCCGCAACCCGCTGGCCGATCCTGGCTTGGTAGGGGTATCCAGCGGTGCCGCGCTGGGGGCGGCGGTGGCGATTGTCGGTGGCTCGTTCTTTGGCGGGCTGCCGGATGCCTTCGGGCCATACCTGTTGTCGCTGTGCGCATTTCTCGGTGGCTTGGGCGTCACGGCGCTGGTCTATCGGCTGGGGCGTCGCAACGGCCAGACCAATGTCGCGACCATGTTGCTTGCTGGCATCGCGCTGACGGCCCTGGCCGGTTCTGCGGTGGGGCTCTTTACCTATCTGGCCGACGACGCCACCTTGCGCACCCTGACGTTCTGGAACCTGGGCAGCCTCAATGGCGCAAGTTACTCGCGGTTGTGGCCCTTGCTGTTGGTGAGTGCGGGCGTGGCGCTGTGGTTGCCGCGCCGGGCCAAGGCGCTGAACGCGCTGCTGTTGGGTGAGTCTGAGGCCAATCATCTGGGTATTGATGTTGAAAGGCTCAAGCGTGAGCTGGTGTTCTGTACGGCTTTAGGCGTTGGCGCTGCAGTGGCGGCGGCGGGCATGATTGGTTTTGTCGGGTTGGTGGTACCCCATCTGGTGCGGTTGCTGGCGGGGCCGGATCATCGGGTGTTGTTACCGGCCTCGGTATTGGCGGGGGCGAGCCTGCTGTTGTTTGCGGACCTGGTGGCGCGCCTGGCGTTGGCGCCGGCGGAACTGCCGATCGGTATTGTCACCGCGTTTATCGGTGCGCCGTTTTTCCTCTATTTATTGTTACGAGGGCGCGCCTGATGTTGCGGGTAGAAGCGTTGCAGATCCGGCGTGGTGGGAAAACCGTGCTGGCCGATATCACCTTGGACCTTTTGCCGGGCGAAGTGCTGGGCGTTCTGGGCCCCAATGGCGCCGGCAAAAGTACCTTGCTTGGGGCGCTGTGCGGGGAGTTGCAGCCGGATCAGGGCAAGGTCTGGCTGGATCAGCAGGCGCTCAAGCACATGACCGGCGCGCAGCGTGCCCAGCGCCTGGCGGTGCTGCCACAATCTTCCACCCTGGATTTTGCTTTTCGTGTCGAAGAGGTGGTGGGCATGGGCCGCTTGCCTCATCAGACCGGGCGAGTGCGCGACGACGAAATCATCAGCGCGGCCCTGCACGCGGCGGATGTCGGCCACCTGAGTGGCCGCAGTTACCTGGCGTTGTCCGGCGGCGAGCGGCAACGTGTGCACCTGGCGCGGGTATTGGCGCAGTTATGGCCGGGTGAGGCGGGGCAGACGTTGTTGCTGGACGAGCCCACGTCGATGCTCGACCCTCTGCACCAACACACCACCTTGCAAGCTATCCGACATTTCGCCGACAGAGGCGCTGCGGTGCTGGTTATCCTGCATGACTTGAACCTGGCAGCGCGTTACTGCGACCGAATTCTATTGCTGGAAAACGGCCGCCCCCACGCGTTGGATACGCCCTCGAAAGTCTTGCAACCTGAGCCGCTCAAAGCTGTATTCGGTCTGGATGTGTTGGTACAGCCGCATCCGGAGCGTGGGCATCCGCTGATCATTGCGCGCTAAGGCCGGTTAATTCGCGGGCAAAAAAAGACCCGGCAAGAGCCGGGTCAAATAACCGTGATTAGCCTGATGAGGAGATAATCTGAGAGTCCGAACCAATGGTCTTTCAGTTATCGGCTGATCTCGCGACCAGTTGTGATAATCATAACGATTCTCATTTGAGAGTCAACATTTGTTTTTCTGCCTCATCCAGTTTTTCTCAAACGCTCGTTTGTAATGCCCGTAAACACTGGGTTTGAGTGCCGCTCTAGTTCTTCTGATGCACTGAAATCGCTTCCAGCTGACGGTTCAAGGCCTCCTTGCGCTCCGCGGGTATGTCGTTCCAGTGCACATCCATCAATGCCCCTTCAATCGCATACAGCAGAACCTTCGAGGCTCGAAACCCGCGCGTGCGCACGGCTCGGTAGGCATCGACCGCCCCCAGCCGACGCAAGTCGGACGCGCTGTGGATGCCCACCGCATGCAGCCACTGCGCTGACGTCTTGCCAAGGTTTTTCAGGTGTTGCAGCTCATCGTTCATCAAGCCTCCTTGCGTTGGCCGAATGGTGCGGTGGGTGTCGTGACCAGGCAGCCTGAAAATGAGTGTAGCGCTCAGTAGGAAAAGCGTGGTTCTTTGGTCAGGAAGAGCTGAAAAGCTTATAAGAATGGCGCGACTGCGTTTGCTCGCAGATAGGCGCAAAGCGCCCGGCAGGCAGGGGATGTGGCCGTCACTCAGTGTGTGGGGTTACTTGGTACGGTAGCGCAGGCGAGTACCGAAATTGACCGACATGAGTATTTCGTCTGCCGTGAGTTCGGGCGGGAAATAAGCACCTGAAATCTGTGCATGGGCCAGGCTGGCGCCTTCCAATGAACAGCCACGCAAGTCTAGGCCCCGCAGGTCGGCAGAGCGAAAATAGGCGTCGGTGAAGTCAATACCGGTGGCGTTCAGGTCGCGCAGGTCCAGCCCTCGAAAGTCGCCACCGCGCATGTCGATGGTGCCGATTTCAGGGCGCTCCTGGTTGAAGCCGCGGATATCGTCCTTATGCAGGAGGGCGTAGAGCGGGGTATCAAGAAGCTTGGGCTGACTCATGATCGCGACTCTGGCTGGTGTTATGGAGCCAGTATAGTGCCACTATCGCGAGGTCGCGCGCCGAAGACGGCGACGCGACCAAGAAATATTCCTTACAGGCCCGGCAGTCGCTGGCGGATATGCCCGACCAAGGCGTCGAGCGTCCCGCTTTCATTGGTCTCCACACGCTTGCTGAGCAGCAGCTCCTCGGCAGTCAGCGGATCACGACTGGCTTGTTGTTCTTCGATAACGGCCAGTGTGGCGTCGGACGGATCGTTTTTATCCGCCTGGCGTTGGGCCAGCCAACTGGTGATAACGGCTTGCGGGGCGTTGCAGTCCAGGATCAGGAACGGCGCCCCAGTGGCTTCGGCAACCTGAGCGGCGGCGTCACGCTGTGCGCGTTTCAGGAATGTGGCATCCAGCACCACCGGGTAACCGGCGCGCAGCACGGTGTCGGCAATCTCGTTCAGGCGTGCGTAGGTGGCAGCGCTGGCGTCCTGATTGTAGATGCCGGCCTGTGGCGTGTTCTCTACCTGCTGCTCGCCAAACAGGCGCTTGCGCTCAACATCCGAGCGTAGGCGGATGGCGCCCAGGGCTTCGACCAGGCGCATGGCCACGTGGCTCTTGCCCACGGCTGACACACCGTGGGTAATTGCCAGGAAGCGCGAGGGAATGGTGCTGTAGCTTTCCGCCAGGTTGGCGTAGTTGCGGTATTGGCGCAGGGTGGTAGCGCGTTGTACCGGGTTGGCTTCGCTAGGCATGCTAAATAGCGCAACCTTGGCGCGCACCAATGCACGGTAGGCTTTATAGAAGTTCAGCAGTTCCAGGCCCTGGTAGTCACCGGTCAGTTCCAGGTACTGGCTGATAAAGCGCCGTGCCAGGCATTTGAGGCCGCGATCTTCCAGGTCCATGGCCAAAAAGGCGGTGTCGGCGTACACGTCGGTAAAGCGGAAAGGCTCGTTGAACTCGATGCAGTCGAAGATCACCACGCGGCCATCGATCAGGGTGGCGTTGCCCAGGTGGATATCGCCGTGGCACTCACGGGTATAGCCCTCTAGCTTGCGCTGGGAAAGCAGAGGCTTGAGGCGTTCGAAGCTGCTTTCAGCCCAGGCTTGCAGAGCCTCCAACTGAGTAAGGTCGGCCTTGTCGCTGAGGAATGGGCGGATCTGGTCGAAGTTCTGGCGTACCGGAGCCATCACTTCCTCCGGCGTGCCGGCCGGGTGATCTTGCGGGACTTTGGGGGCACTGAGGTGGAACTGCGCAATCTGCTTGGCCATCTCATCGATGTGCGCGCTGGTCAGTTCGCCGTTGGCTTGCAGGGTGCTGAGCATCTTGCTTTGCGGGAACTGACGCATTTTCAGCGCGTATTCGATGGCCGGGCCGTCGCCACCCAGTTGGGGCGCCTCGGCAGTGCCGGTAATCGGCAACACTTCAAGATACAAATCTTCGGTCAGGCGTTGGTTCAGGCGCAGTTCCTCGCGGCAGAAATGCCCGCGGTCGTCCAGATTGGTGAAGTCCAGGAAGCCGAAGTTCATCGGTTTCTTCAGCTTATATGCATAGGGGCCCGTCAGTATCACCCAGGAAATATGGGTCTCGATGACTTGAAACGCGTCAACCGGATGAGGGTACAAGGCCGGGTTTTGCAGGGCAGCGATCAGGGTCTGGCTCACGGGCGATCCTTCAAAGTCTGGGGAAAATCATGGGGGGCATTATGGCTGCTGATGCCAGTCGTGCAAACCGCTGTCCGGCTCATGTTGATCATCAATAAAGTGCGTATAATCCGCCGCCATGACTCGAACCCGATCTCCCCGTTCCCGTAAAAAACCTCCTTCCCGCGGCCCGCGCCCTTGGCTGGGCTGGGTGATCAAGCTTGGCCTGGTGGGCCTTGTGGCAGTCGCCGGCCTTGCGGTGTACCTCGATGCCGTGGTGCAGGAAAAATTCTCCGGCAAGCGCTGGACGATTCCGGCCAAGGTGTATGCACGCCCGCTGGAACTGTTCTCTGGCCAGAAGCTCAGCAAGGAAGATTTCCTCACCGAGCTCGACGCGCTGGGCTACCGCCGTGAACCTGTGAGCAATGGCCCAGGCGCTGCGGCGGTCAGCGGTAACACCGTCGACCTGAACACCCGTGGCTTCCAGTTCTACGAAGGCCTGGAAAAAGCCCAGCCGGTGCGCGTGCGTTTCTCTGGCGATTATGTGGCAGAGCTGTCGTCGCTCAATGGCTCCAAGTTGCCAGTAGTGCGTCTTGAACCGTTGCTGATCGGCGGTATTTACCCGAAAAACCTTGAAGATCGCATCCTGATCAAGCTCGATCAGGTGCCGCCGTACCTGCTGGAAACCCTTGTCGCTGTCGAAGACCGCGATTTCTATAGCCACTGGGGTGTCTCGCCGAAGTCGATCGCCCGCGCTATCTGGGTCAACACCTCCGGCGGCAAGATGACCCAAGGCGGCAGTACGTTGACGCAACAGTTGGTCAAGAACTTCTACCTGACCAACGAACGCAGCCTCACCCGTAAACTCACCGAAGCCATGATGGCGATGTTGCTGGAGCTGCATTACAGCAAGCAGGAAATCCTCGAGGCCTACCTCAACGAGGTATTCGTCGGTCAGGATGGCCAGCGCGCCGTGCACGGTTTCGGCCTGGCCAGCCAGTTCTTCTTCGGGCAGCCGTTGTCCGAGTTGAAGTTGCATCAGGTCGCG
Organism: Pseudomonas sp. MF6394; assembly: GCF_002018845.1. Taxonomy (NCBI): domain Bacteria; kingdom Pseudomonadati; phylum Pseudomonadota; class Gammaproteobacteria; order Pseudomonadales; family Pseudomonadaceae; genus Pseudomonas; species Pseudomonas sp. MF6394. The sequence continues at coordinate 9,299 of NZ_MVOJ01000005.1, read as the reverse complement.
TTGCTGGTGGGGATGGTGAAGGGGCCGTCCTATTACAACCCGCGCCGCAACCCGGAGCGTGCGCTTGAACGTCGCAACCTGGTGCTTGATGTGCTGGAGCAGCAGGGTGTCGCTACCGCTGAACAAGTAGCCGCTGCGAAAAAAATGCCACTGGGCGTGACCACCCGCGGCAAGCTGGCGGATAGCTCATTCCCTGGCTTTATCGACTTGGTCAAGCGCCAACTGCGCGAAGACTACCGCGACGAAGACTTGACCGAAGAGGGCCTGCGGATCTTCACCAGCTTCGACCCCATCCTGCAGATGAAGGCCGAAGCGTCGGTCAACGACACCTTCAAGCGCCTGACCGGCCGTAAAGGCTCGGATGAAGTCGAAGCCGCCATGGTCGTGACCAACCCGGAAACCGGCGAAGTCCAGGCCATGATCGGCAGCCGGCAGGCCAGTTTCGCCGGTTTCAACCGCGCACTGGATGCCGTGCGGCCGATTGGCTCGCTGGTCAAGCCCGCGGTCTACCTCACAGCACTGGAAAAACCCAGCAAGTACACGCTGACCAGTTGGCTGTCCGATGACCCGCTGTCGGTCAAAGGTGCGGATGGACAGGTGTGGACCCCCAAGAACTTCGACCGCCGCTCCCATGGCACGGTGTTCCTGTATCAAGGGTTGGCGCATTCCTACAACATCTCGACCTCGCGCCTGGGGCTTGAGGTCGGTGTGCCAAATGTCCTGAAAACCATAGCGCGACTGGGGGTGGAGCGTGAGTTCCCTGCATTCCCTTCCATGCTTTTGGGCGCTGCGGCCATGACGCCGATGGAAGTGACCACCATGTACCAGACCCTCGCCAACGGTGGTTTCAATACACCGATGCGCGGTATCCGCAGTGTGCTGACCGCCGATGGCGAACCGCTCAAGCGCTACCCGTTCCAGATTCAGCAGCGCTTCGACGCGGGTTCCATTTACCTGATCCAGAACGCCATGCAGCGCGTGATGCGTGAGGGTACAGGGCGTTCGGTCTACAGCGTGCTGCCGTCGAACCTGACCCTGGCGGGCAAGACCGGTACCAGTAACGACTCCCGCGACAGCTGGTTCGCAGGGTTCGGCCAGGATGTACTGGCCGTGGTGTGGCTGGGGCGCGACGATAACGGCAAGACGCCGTTCACCGGTGCGACCGGCGCGTTGCAGGTATGGACCAGTTTCATGCGCAAGGCTGATCCGTTGCCGCTCAACATGCCGCAGCCGGACAATATCGTGCAGGCCTGGATTGATCCGCACACCGGCCAAGGCTCCGATGCCAACTGTCCGGGCGCGGTGCAGATGCCGTATATTCGCGGCAGCGAACCACCACCCGGCGCCGCGTGCAGTGGCAGTACACCTGCTGACGCGGAATCGGTGATGGATTGGGTCAAGGGCTGGATGAATTAAGCAAAGAGGGTTTCAAGTGAACAAGTTGTGGATTCCAGCAATTACGGCTCTGGCTTTGCTCGGCGGTTGCTCCAGCGTGCAGCGCGGCTCTATCCCTGTGGTGGACTCAAGCACGTCCGTCTCCAATAACGACCGCATTTCGGCCAATGGCGGCTTCCGTCAGACCGTGGTCAAACGGCCTGCCCAGGCTGCAACCCAGGCAATTCCCCAGGATCCCGGCGTCGTGGTGATGGTGCCCGGCAGTGGGGCTGCAACCTCGGCGCCTATCAGTGCCGAGCCATGGACCCCAGGCCCGAGCACTTCCGGGCCGGTGAACTCCACGCCGATTCAAACCGCGCCGGTCAACCAAGGCACCTACAACATGCCTTCGACGCCGAGCGGTATTCCGTCATCGTCCAATACGGGCGGGTTGTCGGCTGACGAACAACTGGATGGCCCGGTGCTGGCGTTGCTCACCACCGCTCAGCAGCAGCAGGCGGGTGGCGATTTGAATGGCGCCTCGTCGAGCCTTGAACGTGCCCAGCGCGTGGCGCCGCGTGAGCCACAAGTGCTCTATCGCCTGGCCCAGGTGCGCATGGCCCAGGGCGATGCGCCCCAGGCGGAGCAGTTCGCTCGTCGCGGCCTGAGCCTGGCCAATGGCCGTCCAGACCTGCAAGCCAGCCTGTGGGCCTTGATCGGTGATGCACGTGCCGCCCAAGGGGATGCCGCCGGTGCAGCCCAGGCGCGGCAAAAAGCCAAGGTCAGCCTCTGATGGATGCACGTTTCCCCGCGATTGCCGAGCAGTTATTGCTGATCGAGCGCGAACTGCGCGTGCAGGGCTGGTGGGACGAAGTCTCCCCTAGCGCTGAAGCCCTCAGCAGTGTCGAGCCCTTTTCCGTCGACACCCTGGACTTCCACCAGTGGCTGCAATGGATCTTCCTCGCACGTATGAAGCAGATCCTGGAGCAGGACCTGCCCTTGCCGAATGCGTCGGGGATCCTGGAAATGGCCGAGATGGTCTACGCCGACCGACCGCGGGAGAGCCTCGGCTTGCGTAACGCGCTGAAAAAGTTCGATCAATTGATCGTCGACGCTCGTTAATTGCCTGACTGCCGGTTTTTCCGGCAGTCTTGCGCACATTTCTACCGCTTGACGACATTCAGGCGAGTTTTATCCCTCCTCAAAGCCCTTTCTTCTACGTTCTCATGCGCTTAGTTGGAAAAAAGCGCAATTATTGCTTGACTTGAAGGGCGTGAAACAGAAGAATCCAAAGTCCGCTGTATCGGGACTGCCAGAAGCAGGCCCGCTCAGCAGATCATGAGGCGCACATCCGCGCCGACCTGTAACACCCGCAACGCGTTACCTCGCGCTGGGTGGGAAAAGCCCGCAACACTTGGGACGATCCCAATACTTGCTCAGTCAGTGCTGACGTAGTCGGCGACCACCGTCGCTCATGCTCTGTTGAGAAGTAAACCTATTAAGACCCGTCGGTTTTTTAACGGACGGTATTCTGGCGTTTTAGAGGTGAACAACGTGGAGCTTTTATCTGGCGGTGAGATGCTCGTCCGCTTTTTGCGTGACGAAGGCGTCGACTATATCTACGGGTACCCAGGTGGTGCTCTGCTGCATGTCTACGACGCACTGTTCAAGGAACCGGCTGTTACCCACATTCTGGTTCGCCACGAACAGGCCGCGACCCATATGGCTGACGGTTACGCCCGTGCCACCGGTAAAGCCGGCGTGGTACTGGTAACGTCTGGCCCAGGCGCAACCAATGCCATTACCGGCATCGCGACTGCCTATATGGACTCCATTCCGATGGTAATCATCTCTGGCCAGGTGCCTAGCACCATGGTCGGTACCGATGCATTCCAGGAAACCGACATGATCGGTATTTCCCGGCCGATCGTGAAACACAGCTTCATGATCAAGCATCCCTCGGAAATCCCGGATGTCATGAAAAAGGCGTTCTACCTTGCCCAGTCCGGTCGCCCGGGCCCGGTAGTGGTCGATATCCCGAAAGACATGACCAACCCGGCCGAAAAATTCGAATACGTTTTTCCCAAGAAAGCCAAGCTGCGTTCCTACAGTCCGGCCGTCCGTGGGCACTCGGGGCAGATCCGCAAGGCGGCAGAAATGCTCCTGGCGGCCAAGCGCCCCGTGTTGTACTCCGGCGGTGGCGTGATTCTGGGCGGCGGTTCCGCGCCACTCACCGAGCTGGCCAAGCTGCTCAACCTGCCGGTGACCAACACCCTGATGGGCCTCGGCGCATTCCCGGGTTCGGACCGTCAGTTTGTCGGCATGCTCGGCATGCACGGCAGCTACACCGCCAACCTCACCATGCACCACGCCGATGTGATCCTGGCCGTGGGCGCGCGGTTCGATGACCGAGTGATCAACGGCGCGAGCAAATTCTGCCCGAATGCCAAGATCATCCACATCGACATCGACCCGGCGTCCATCTCCAAGACCATCAAGGCCGATGTGCCAATCGTGGGTCCTGTAGAGAGCGTATTGACCGAAATGGTCGCTGCACTCAAGGACATCGGCGAAACGCCGAACAAGGAATCCGTTGCCAGTTGGTGGAAGCAGATTGACGAATGGCGCGGTGATCGCGGCCTGTTCCCTTATGACAAGGGCGACGGCAGCATCATCAAGCCACAAACCGTGATCGAAACCCTGTGCGAAGTGACCAAGGGCGACGCCTTTGTGACCTCCGACGTGGGCCAGCACCAGATGTTCGCGGCGCAGTACTACAAGTTCGACAAGCCTAACCGCTGGATCAACTCCGGTGGCCTGGGCACGATGGGCTTTGGTTTCCCTGCGGCCATGGGGGTGAAACTGAGCTTCCCGGATGCCGACGTTGCCTGCGTCACCGGCGAAGGCAGCATCCAGATGAACATCCAGGAACTGTCGACGTGCCTGCAATACGGTCTTCCCGTGAAGATCGTCTGCTTGAACAACGGCGTACTGGGCATGGTTCGTCAGTGGCAGGACATGAGCTACGGTAGCCGTCACTCCCATTCCTACATGGAATCGTTGCCAGACTTCGTCAAATTGGTTGAAGCCTATGGCCACGTCGGCATTCGCATCAACGATCTGAAAGATCTGAAGCCGAAAATGGAAGAGGCGTTCGCCATGAAGGACCGCCTGGTGTTCATCGATATTCAGGTGGATACCAGCGAGCACGTCTACCCGATGCAGATCAAAGACGGCTCTATGCGCGACATGTGGCTGAACAAGACGGAGCGTACTTAATCATGCGGCATATTATCTCCCTGCTTCTGGAGAACGAACCCGGCGCTCTGTCTCGTGTTGTCGGCCTGTTTTCGCAACGCAACTACAACATCGAAAGCCTGACCGTGGCCCCAACCGAAGACCCGACCCTGTCGCGCCTGACGTTGACCACCGTGGGTCACGATGAGGTGATCGAGCAGATCACCAAGAACCTCAACAAGCTGATCGAAGTGGTCAAGCTGGTCGACTTGTCGGAAAGCGCTCACATCGAGCGCGAACTGATGCTGGTCAAGGTCAAGGCCACGGGTGCCCAACGTGCCGAGATCAAACGCACTACCGATATTTATCGCGGGCAGATCGTCGATGTGAGCGCCAGCGTTTATACCGTTCAACTGACCGGTACCAGCGACAAACTGGACAGCTTCATCCAGTCGATCGGGACGGCCTCGATTCTGGAAACCGTACGCAGTGGTGTCACCGGGATTGCCCGTGGCGACAAAGTACTCAGCATCTAACCCAATTAGCGAATGGCCTTACGGCCTGGATATATAGAGGAACCTCATGAAAGTTTATTACGATAAAGATTGTGACCTGTCGATCATCCAGGGCAAGAAAGTCGCCATCATCGGCTACGGTTCCCAGGGCCACGCCCAAGCGTGCAACCTGAAAGATTCCGGCGTTGACGTGACTGTTGGCCTGCGTAAAGGCTCGGCCACTGTTGCCAAGGCTGAAGCTCATGGCCTGAAAGTGACTGACGTTGCTTCTGCTGTTGCGGCTGCCGACCTGGTCATGATCCTGACCCCGGACGAGTTCCAGTCCTCGCTGTACAAGAACGAAATCGAGCCGAACATCAAGAAGGGCGCCACCCTGGCCTTCTCCCACGGCTTCGCGATTCACTACAACCAGGTTGTGCCACGCGCTGACCTCGACGTGATCATGATCGCGCCGAAAGCACCGGGCCACACCGTGCGCTCCGAGTTCGTCAAAGGCGGCGGTATCCCTGACCTGATCGCGATCTACCAGGACGCGTCGGGCAATGCCAAGAACGTTGCACTGTCCTACGCTGCTGGCGTAGGTGGCGGTCGTACCGGCATCATCGAAACCACTTTCAAGGACGAGACCGAAACCGACCTGTTCGGCGAACAAGCCGTTCTGTGCGGTGGTACCGTTGAGCTGGTAAAAGCTGGTTTCGAAACCCTGGTTGAAGCTGGCTACGCGCCGGAAATGGCCTACTTCGAATGCCTGCACGAACTGAAGCTGATCGTTGACCTCATGTACGAAGGCGGCATCGCCAACATGAACTACTCGATCTCCAACAACGCCGAATACGGCGAGTACGTGACTGGCCCTGAAGTAATCAACGCCGAGTCCCGCCAGGCCATGCGCAACGCCCTGAAACGTATTCAGGACGGCGAATACGCCAAAATGTTCATCAGCGAAGGCGCTACCGGCTACCCTTCGATGACCGCCAAGCGTCGTAACAACGCCGCTCACGGTATCGAAGTCATCGGCGAGCAACTGCGCTCCATGATGCCGTGGATCGGTGCCAACAAGATCGTCGACAAAGCCAAGAACTAAGTCGAACGCATCAAGGGAAAACGCGGCTTAGGCCGCGTTTTTTCGTTTGGAGGGCCGGTTCTGGTATAAAGCTGCATCGTTTGCAGGCGAACACTCGCTGCAAGTATCTGTCGAATTTTTTTCACACCGTTGCAAGGTAAAGTCCATGAGCGAACGTCCCGAAGAGCCAAACCAGGCTTCCGACGCCGAAAGCATGCTGCCGATCGATGAACATGTCGAAGAAGGGCATGACGCCGAAGGCCGCAAGGTCCGGCATCGTGGCATCTATCTGCTGCCTAACCTGTTCACCACGGCGAATCTGTTTGCCGGCTTCTACTCCATCATCAACTCCATGAGTGCCCAGAGTGCGCTGGCGGCGGGTGATGCGGCGAGTGCCAGCAAATACTTCGGTTTTGCCGCGATCGCAATCTTCGTGGCCATGGTGCTCGACGGCCTGGACGGGCGTGTGGCGCGTATGACCAATACCCAAAGTGCCTTCGGCGCCGAGTACGACTCGCTGTCGGACATGGTTGCCTTTGGTGTCGCTCCCGCACTGCTGGCGTTTGCCTGGGCGTTGGGTGACATGGGCAAGGTCGGCTGGATGGTTGCCTTCATCTATGTCGCGGGCGCCGCTTTGCGCCTGGCACGCTTCAACACCCAGGTGGGGACTGCCGACAAACGCTACTTCATCGGCCTTGCCAGCCCGGCAGCGGCGGGTGTTGTCGCGGGGATTGTCTGGGCGTTCAGTGACTACGGGATTCAAGGGTCGAAGATGTCGTTCCTGGTTGCCCTGATGGTGGCGGCGGCCGGCATGCTGATGGTCAGCAATATCAAGTACAACAGCTTCAAGGAGTTCGACCTCAAGGGGCGCGTGCCTTTCGTGGCCATCCTTGTCGTGGTGCTGGTGTTCGCGGTCGTGTTCAGTGATCCACCGCGTATCCTGCTGCTGGCGTTCCTGGCCTACGCCGCTTCGGGCCCTATTCAGTACTTGTTGCGTCTGCGTCGGGACAAAACATTGCCTTAATGTAATTTCCCCCATACTCCGCAGTCTATTGGTGCATCAGTTCTCCAACGCTGCGGAGTTACCATGTTAATCAAATTACCCAAAGCGTCCGATTGTCACGAATCGGATGTCACGCCTGAATCTTTCTACCTCTCTCGCCGCAGCCTGCTCGGCGGTGCGCTTGCCGGTATTGCTGCCAGCAGCTTGCCGCGTTGGGCCAGTGCGGGCGATGCCTCGCGGTATGCTGACGTCGAGCCCGGCAGCGCGCCCAGCTGGTTTACGGAAAAACTACCGGGTACGAAATGGCAGGCGGTGACGGTCAAAGATGAAGCCATCACGCCGTTCAAGGACGCAACCCACTACAACAACTTCTATGAGTTCGGGACAGGCAAGGGCGACCCGGCCACGAATGCCGGCTCGCTCAAGACGCAGCCCTGGAGCGTTGTGATAGATGGTGAAGTCGCAAAACCTGGGCGCTATGCCCTGGAGGACTTCATGAAACCCTATGAATTGGAAGAGCGCATCTACCGCCTGCGTTGTGTCGAGGCATGGTCCATGGTGATTCCGTGGTTAGGCTTTCCCATCTCTGCGTTGCTCAAGCAGGTCGAGCCAACCTCCAAAGCCAAGTACATCCGTTTTGAAACCCTTCAGGATCCCAAGAGCATGCCTGGGCAACGCTCAAGTTTCGGCTTGATCGACTGGCCTTATGTAGAAGGGCTGCGCCTGGATGAGGCGATGAATCCGCTGGCGATCCTCGCTGTGGGTATGTATGGGCGGGAGTTGCCTAACCAGAACGGCGCGCCGTTGCGCCTGGTGGTGCCGTGGAAGTATGGCTTCAAGAGTGTGAAGTCCATCGTGCGGATCAGTCTGGTCAGTGAGCAGCCGAAAACGACCTGGCAGAGTATTGCGGCTGATGAGTATGGGTTTTATGCGAATGTGAACCCTACGGTCGATCATCCACGCTGGACCCAGGCGCGTGAGCGTCGTCTGCCGAGCGGCCTGTTTAGTCCGAATGTGCGCGAGACGCAGATGTTCAATGGCTATTCGGATGAGGTCGCTTCTTTATATACAGGCCTCGATCTGCGGAAGAACTACTGATGCGCTATCCCATCTGGCGCATCGGCGTGTTTGTAGCCGCTGCAGTGTGGCCATTGCTCTGGTTGTATGAGGCGTGGAGTTCCGCGCTGGGGCCTGACCCTGGCAAGGTGCTCGTCGATCGATTGGGTTTGGGAACGTTGATTCTGTTGCTAATCACACTTGCCATGACGCCGCTGCAGAAGTTGAGCGGTTGGGCGGGGTGGATAGCGGTGCGTCGACAGTTGGGCCTGTGGTGCTTTGCTTATGTCGTGCTGCACCTGGCGGCCTATTGCGTATTTGTCCTGGGGCTGGATTGGTCGCAGCTCGGCGTAGAGTTGAGCAAGCGGCCCTACATCATTGTGGGTGCTCTGGGGTTTGTTGCTCTCCTGATGCTGGCCGTCACGTCGAACCGCTACAGCCAGCGCCGGTTGGGGAGCCGCTGGAAGAAGCTGCATCGCCTGGTCTATGTGATTCTTGGGCTCGGTTTGCTGCACATGTTATGGATAGTGCGGGCGGATCTGAAGGAGTGGGCTATCTACGCTTCTATAGGTGCGCTGCTTCTGTTGCTGCGGGTGCCGCCGGTGACGCGACGAATCCCTCGCCTTATTGCTAAAAAAGCGCCTTCGGCAACAAAAGCGTAATTAAGCCTTGACGGCAGATTCTGGAAGCCTATAATTCGCCCCACTTCCGGCGCAGTCGAAACGTAAAACTCCTTGGTAAACAATGAGTTACGCAGTTCTCGACAGCAAGTTGCTTCAGTTCATCGAAGCCAAAAGGAAGTTGAAAAAGAGGTGTTGACAGCAGCGTGTAACGCTGTAGAATTCGCCTCCCGCTTACGAGAGATCGCAAGCGCAAGTGGTTGAAGTTGTTGAAGAATTCTTCGAAAACTTCTGAAAATAACCACTTGACAGCAAATGAGGCTGCTGTAGAATTCGCGCCTCGGTTGAGACGAAAGATCTTAACCAACCGCTCTTTAACAACTGAATCAAGCAATTCGTGTGGGTGCTTGTGGAGTCAGACTGATAGTCAA